>JAFGPD010000036.1 GCA_016926185.1 Candidatus Woesebacteria bacterium
GATGTAGACGGTGATACAGGTTCCATTACCATAGCAGATGGCGGAGGTGCAGGATATATATCAATAGACTCAACTACCCTTGATAAAGACAGTTTGGATTTTGTTGCAGCAGGAACAATCACTTCAACCGGAGCAAATGACCTGACACTTGATTCCGGAAATAACACTATCACCTTTGCAGCAGATAATACTACGCTCACTGCAACCGGATTGGCAACAATAACATCTGCCAATTCCCTATCTCTTAATCCCACATCCGGCACTGACTATACTTTAGTAACATCAGCAAATGGAACACTAAATATATTTAACACAAATGCAACGACAGTAAATGCATTCGGTGCAGCAACAGCTGTTAATCTTGGTGCAAACAATGTAATTTTAACTTTGCAAAACGGTGGAGATCTTAGATTTGACGGCGCTACATCTGGATATATCGGTCTAACAGCACCAGCAACACCTTCAAGCTACACTCTGACTTTTCCATCGGCTGTTGCAGGAACGAGTGGACAAGCATTAACATCGGATACAAGTGGGAACTTATCCTGGGCAACAGTAGCAACTGGCGAAACACCATGGGATAGAACCGGTAACAATGTTTATCTAGATGACAATGCTTACGTAGTTGCAATCGGAAGCTCAACACCATTCACTAATTCTGAGCTGACTGTTGCAGGAACCACGCCAAGTCTGACTATCGGAGATGCAGACGAAGAGGACACAATGCTACACTTTGATGGAAGTGCGCAGGATTATTATCTTGGACTTGATGACACGGATGATCATCTAAAGATCGGTGTTGGCTCAACCGTAGGTACCAACACCTCAATAAGTATTGACTCCAGTAGAAATGTCGGCTTCGGTAAAAATCCAGCACTTGATCTTACCGAAGGCGCAACAATTACAGCAACTGGTTCCGCACAATTCACAAGTATCTCAGGAGCAGGGTTGGTCCAATGCAGTGACGCTACAGATAAAGTGCTTTGGGATTCTGCTACCAAGAAATTCTCATGTGGTACTAACATCGGAGAAGTTCGATCATTTACAGATACAACAACTGACTCTCTTGATGATACTGATAACACCGAATACTGGGACGTTGAGGATGATAACCCCAGTATCGAGCTTTATGATGCAAGTGATAAAGTAATGGTTCAAGTGTCAGTTATCGTTTATAGCGGCGCTAATAACCAGGATATTGGAATAACAGTCCGACGTGATAATGGAGACACAGATGATGCTGATTGCGATGACACGTTAGTAGCAACAGATCTAACAGCTTCTGGTTCAGACATCGGGTCTTACCCAGTAATTTCAGCCACCTTTATCGACGATCCAGCAACAACTGACCAAACTGCATACACGATCTGTTCATCTGACGAAACGACAGGAACCAACGGTAATATAAATAGGATCGAAATGATACTTTCTGAGGTTGGTATCGCTTCTGACTATGCAGAGGTTTATGCAACAAACGACACAAATCTTCAGATCGCTGATATTGCAACCGTTGATCCAACACTCAATTCTGGTATCCAAAAAACAGCATCTGCATATGATAAGGGTGTGATTGGGGTAGTTTCAACCAAACCAGCTCAAGTCATTGGCGGTGGAAGTGATGAAGGTACCAGTGGTGTTCCAATAGCCATGACTGGAAGAGTTCCTGTAAAGGTTACTTCATTGGCTGGACCAATAAGTGGCGGCGACATCATCGCCTCCAGTTACATCTCAGGTTACGGAATGAGGGCTGACAGATCAGGAGCAATTGTCGGAAAGGCGATGCACGGAACTGATCACTGGAACGACACTTACTGTACGACACGAAGCTCAATAGAAGATGTTGAAAATTACTGGCCGTATGATAACGGAGATAACTCAGACAAACCTTGTTTCAAGATAGCAACAGAAAATGTCACAGGAGTACCAAGTACTTACACTGATCCATACGTATATGTAGGTAAAATAATGATGCATGTAGCACCTGGATATCATACTCCGAAAGAGTTAGTGAACAATAATGCAAATCTTCAGATTGATTTAGGAAAAGATGTTCCCGGTTCAGCAACTTCGTCTGCTGAAAAATATTTACTCCATGATGGAAGTGGAAATATTTACGAAAATGAAGCTGCATTTTCAGACATATTGGCTGCTAATGCAACAATTGGTGATCTGACCGCCCAGCAAATTTCAACGGCTACAATCAGTGCATCTCTACTTAACCTTGGTGATATGCAAATCTTAGAAACAGATGGCGTTTACTCGATATTAAATAATCTCGGTCAGTCGTTATTCTCACTTGATTCTTCCGGTAATGCTACGATCTCCGGAACACTGACAACGGCGGGTGGAAACTATGACATTGCAGAAGATTATCTGACAGAAGACTTTAGTCTGGAACCAGGCGAGATCGTTACGACTCTCGGAATGGACTCAGGATATGTTGCCAGATCAACAAAAGCTTATGACTACCGGGCAATCGGAATTTATTCCTCAAGAGAAGGATTTAGATTATCTCAGGCTGAAGTTAAACCCGGAACTAAAGCTGTCCCTGTAGCTCTCGCCGGACGTGTCCCAGTCAAGGTTTCAGCGAGTTCTGAACCAATTGAGACCGGTGATTATCTTACAACCTCAGATGATCCGGGAAGAGCTATGAAAGCAGAAAAAGCCGGTGAGATGATAGGAAAAGCTCTCGAAAGCTGGAGTCCGGAAAGCGGCAAAGATACAGTTATGGTTTATGTTTCCACCTCTTACGCAGACCCTGAGATTACTCTGAACATTAATGGTGAAATTGATATCGAGAAATTGGCAATAGAAAATAACGATTCAGGAGAGTTGATCATATCCGGCGTTGAAGGTACTGAGCTAGCCACATTTGATCAATCCGGCAATTTGGAACTATCCGGAAGCCTGTCAACAGAAGGAGAAAGTATTGCCGTTGAGTATGTGACCAACGATAAAGATTTCATACCCGGAGATGTACTTGCAATTGATCCTGAAAATGACGGGTATGTGATCAGGTCCACAAAAGCTAATGATCAAAATGTAATCGGTATATATTCCGTAGCACCGGGTATACAACTATCAGACACCAAAGATTCAAAATCCATCTCTGTTGCTGTAGGCGGAAAAGCAAAAGTCAAGGTCAACAACGAAGGAGGAGACATTGTTAAGGGTGATTACCTGACAAGCTCATCAATTGAAGGTGTTGCAATGAAAGCCACAAGACCCGGACAAGTTCTGGGTAAAGCATTAAGTGATTTCAGCTGTTCAAGTGTTTCGACAGTCAGCTCTACAGGATTCTGCACAGGTGAAATTACAGTTGCCGTAAATGTAGCTTATGCTGACCCTTCGTCAACTTTGTCAGAAAAGGAGGAAGATGAATTTATTAGCTTGAGTGCAGGACAAATCAATATACCTGATGGCATGAGAATTAACGGTAAAGAGGTTGACGGAAGTTTGGAAAATATATTTGCAGCAATAGATACCGAATTGATCGCCACATCAGAAAAAATTGGAATACTGGAAACTGATGTAATTGATCTTGCAACCAGATCTGCCAGCTTAGAAGAAAAGGTTGCTCAGATTGAAAATGAAGCTGATTCTATTTCTGCAAAAGTTTCTAATAACTTAACAGAAACTCAAAAGAACGCTGAGGAAGTAAAGAGTTTGAGAGAAAGATTGGCTTCAATCGCAGACGTTACATCCAACGGCCTAAGTGAAATGGGAAGCACAATTGACAAGGCATTAAAGCTTTTGGAGCGGGATAAAGATCGATCAATTGAAGTTCAACAGCTTGCCGATAAATCCGATCTGACACCTTTTGAAACGCTGCTTTCGGATGACTCAGGCCACCCTGCAGATATCGACAATCTTTCAAGTGCCAATGTCGAAGAACTGTTCCTTGCAAGACGTGTTGCCATATCTGATTCGCTTAAGGTTCTCGGAATATCAAGTTTTGGTGATACAAAGATTGCAGGGACATTGAGTATAAATGAAAACTTAACTTTCACTAAAGACTCGATATCTACCGAAGGTGTTCTTAATCTACAAAGTTCACCGCTTGCCAGTCATATCAATATCTTCAGCGGCGCTATAGTCCTTGAACGGGACGGAACGATCAGCACGATCGGAAATCTTGATGTGTTAGGAAACCTTAACATCGAAGGTGCAATCACAACAACAGCAACTGCAGGAGAAAATATCAAAAGCGGTAGTGCACTTTATATTTCTGATTCTCAAGAGGTTAAAGTTGCGAGCGCCACGGAATCGGCAAAGCTGCAGGTTATCGGTCTTGCTGCAGAAGATGCAGAAGTTGGAAGAAGAGTTACTGTAATCACAGGTGGTAAGGTGGCTGGTCTCACTGAGTTAGAGACCGGTAAAAAATACTATCTAGGCGTTGGCGGTAAGATAACACAAGAGATACCGGAAGATGCTATTAAGTTAGTATCTCTAGGTGTTGCTTTCTCTGATACGGAACTTGTTGTTCAGATCTCTGAAACTTCCATCTCAGGCTGGGCAAGTAGACCAAATGTAATCGACCTTGAGTCGGATCAGCTGTTGGACGAGGTTGTCGATATTGCAACCTTCGGAGCGATCCTTAAACCAACGGAAGAGCTTGATATTGAGTATTAATATAGTGACCACCCCAAGCTTCACATTTTTGTCATTCTGGAGCGAAATGCAATGAAGAGATAGAATCTCCGTTGTGTCATTCTGAACCTGCCCGCCGGCAGGTAGGCTTGATCCAGAATCCATATAAACTGGGTTTGTTTCTCACAAGTTCAAAATAAGCAAGGTCTGATTTTCGTTTTTGTCCAAATCAGTATCTCAGATAAAAGATTGTATCGTTCTCCTACAGAGAACTCCAGAATGACAACAAATTAAGGTTTCAATAAAACTCAAACTACTCAAAAGTACTGTAAGTTGTCTTTAGATCGTCTTTTGTCAACGGTTCACCGCCAATTTCTTCTATAATACTATTTCCCAACTCCAAAATATTTTGGCTATTTGAAGAATAATGAAGCGTCTCAAACGTTACTCTGTTTCTTTGATAAAATCCTTCGTCATATACAAGATCCAGAAGCTTCTCAAGTTCGTCCTCGTCCTGCAAAAAATAAACTTCGGCCAGATCAGCATCTGATATTCTTTTTGATATTTCTTCAATAATCTTTACATTAGCAGGATAACCCAAATTCGTATCAACTCCCAAATTCCTCTTTATTATCTTTCTGGCAAAATACTCAGTAAGACCTTCACGGAAAAAGTCGGTTGCCAGCCTCTCTCCCGACTCGTCAAAAGTAGTGTAGTGCAAATATTCATGAACCAAAAGTTCAAAATAATCGGCAACTGACTGCTCATTATTTTCAAATACAGCAATTCTAATATCATCAGGCGGTTCGAAAGATGCAAACTCATAGGAAATAAACTCCGTCATTTCATCAGTCAGGTTTTTCTGCGCAGAATAATATTTTGAATAAGCCTCATACTGAGCAAGCTTTTCTTTATTCTTCTCAATAGTCATCTCAAGGTTGTAAACACTCTTCCTAAGCTCGCTGATCTGTTCTTCCAAATTCGAAACCTCTTCATTGCATTCATCTTTACTATTCACTTTTATATACTCACCGTCCTCGTAATAACCTTCGTTTATACAATCTATATATTGATCTTCCCGTTGCCGCCTTAACTCCTGCAGACTTTCTTGATCACTTGTAAGGCGTTCTTCTTGAACTAAGACATTTTCTGCCAGATCATTCATACTTTCATCGATACTTCCGATCACTTCGGTCAAAACTTTTACCTTTTTATCAAAATCCTGTTGTCGGTAGTTTTGATAATCCTCCTGGTCCATCAAAGAAACCTTTGGATAATTTTCGATGTTTTGATCGGGGAAAAAGTCTTTTATAAAAAGATAGCAAATTACAGAGCTTATCGGCTGGAAGTCAACCGAGTTTGCCCGTACGATAATTAAAGTATCTGCCACAAGCAGTGCGCTGGAATTTATTTCACCACCATTGATCACCAAAAAGGCTGGAATATTCCTGACAATATTATTTCCGTAAAAGCTTTCACTTCCTGCTTGGGCCAAAGCAACCGCTGAGATAACTGAGTTCTTCTCCTCACTCCCAATTACAATATTAGGAGGAGAGCTGGAGCTTTTTAGTTGCTCAATGATCTTTGAGGGGCTACTTTCAACACCTAAAATTTTCGGACTTGCGTTGATCAGAAACGACATCATATTAAGCTGCAGAAATGCTAATGTAAGAATTATGAAAAGTGAAAAAAATGAAGAAACTATAGTTGCCACAACAGTTATTTTTAGTTGGTGTAAAAAACTTTTTTGGGTACGCAACGAATTAAAAAAAAGGTATATCATCCCAAAAGATCCGCCTAAGATAAAAATTATGAGATTTCTTTTTAAAAAACTTATCTGGACATCATAAAAGCCTAAGACCGGACTTGCCAAACTACCAGTACTCTCTCCTGATAAAAAAGAAACGATCAGAAAAAATGACGTAGCAAATAAAATATATAAAGACATCTTAAGGCAAATTGTACACTTTTAACAATTTATGGTGTAGGAGCCAGATTATTATGGATATCAATCTAATCAGTGTCAGGGTTTTTAGTCTCCTCAACACTGTCCGGTGCTGTTGTCTCAGGCGGATTTTCCAATCCTGGAACATTAATTTCAGGAAGGTTTGGATCATTAAGTCCCACATCCTCCTGTAATGTCTCAGATTCAATTTTATCCTCAATTTGGTTTAGAAGCTTGGTTGCGGCAGTGTAATCCTGAACCCAAGCTTCTTTAAGCAATTCCGACGTTCTTTCCCTTTCTTCACTTGTAAGATTATTTCTGATCAATGACACAACTTGTTCTGCGGCATCTTTAGCGTTTCCCAGTTCCCCGTTTTCTTTCAAGGCAAGCGCTAAGTTGTAGTACCCGCTCACATAATCAGGTTTTAGATCAACAGAATCAGTGAAAAACCCTACAGCCTGATCATAATTCCCCGCGGAATAATAAATTAGCCCCACATTAAGTCTCAGGTCTGGATTAAAAGGATCTACTTCAATCGCCCTACCGTAAGCATCAAGAGAAAACGCAAGTGAGTTTTCTGCAACTCCGGCAATGTTTTTATAAATACCTGCTAATACTTCCCAGTTCCTGGATGATCTGGGTGCCAATGTTGTTGCTACCCGAGCTTCGTTTATCGCTTGTGTTATTAGTGTCTGTATAGTTTGTCTGTCCTGATCTGTAAGGGTCCCTTCTGAGTTTGCCGGAGTTGGACCTTTTTGTGTTGCCAAAACATTGGCTAGAGCAAAATTAGTCTGTGCCATGTCAACTCTATAAAGATCGATATGAGGATTAAGCTTCTCTGCTTTTTGTAAATATTCATAAGTCTTTGCACCATCCCTATCCGCCTGAGACAGTGCTAAGCGGTGATAATAATCTGCCGTAACCGCTTTATAAAGCTCGTTTCCAATGTAACTCACAAGTGCAATTGTTAAGACAAAAACCGCTCCGGGAAGAAGATTTATACGCTTGTTCCCTTTATGTCTGACTTTTATGCCAATTGAGAAATCATTATCTTCTCCCTCATCAAGTCTTTGATAGAAAAAATATATTGCCATCAAAAGCAAAGTGAAAACCACTGAGATCAAGGTTGAGTAATGAATAAATGTCAAAAAAATTGCAACAAATCCAGTCAATTTCAATGCCGAAATAATTACGGACAGATCACCATCCTTTTTTGTTTTTAATTCAAAAAAGTTTTTCTTCGAATTCAAAAAAATAACACAATATACATAAACCGTTGATAAAAGCCCAGCAATACCTAACTCCCCGATTATCTGAAAATATTCATTGCTTGCCCTGCCAAAATCAAAATTCCAAAAGTCAAACCGATTGAACTCAATCGGTTTATACTGAGTGAAGTTATAAAGGTAAGTCGCTGGTCCAGTACCCAAAAGCGGTGAATCCTTCATTGTTGAAAAGGATATTTTCCATGATATATCCCGTGGTAAACGGACTTCTCTGGGAAAATGGAATCTGTTTTCGTTAAGCCTATTTCCTGAAAAAGGTATCAGAAGCAGCATCAAAGTCAGAACCGATAGTGCAAAGGGTGTAAAGACCATCGCAAGAGAAGTGATGTTAAGCTCCTTTCTTGCCAAAAATATTGATGAACCAAATATAACAAAGAAGATCAAGTACACAGTGTTTGACCCTATCAAAACGATTGCCATACTGAAGATAAGTGAAAGGATCATAGCAAGAGGCTGAGGCAAGAATTTATTTTGCTTTAGCGTTGAAATAAAAGTCAGAGGTAAAAGCATCAAAAGAAGAGAAACCGTAGAAAAAGTTGAACCTGTGGTAGTGAAATTAACACTTCTCGCCATTTCAAAAGGCAAAAACACTCCAAAAAAAGATAATATGCTAATCACTGCCACCAAAGATGAACTTCCCACAAGAACCTGAAGAAAGATTTTTCCGTAATTATTATCTTTGATATTTGAAGAAGCAACAAAATACAAAAGTATGTAAGTTACCCAGGAAATAGCTGAGCCGTGGACTTCAGGCAGAGCGCCATAGATAGAAATATACTTTGAACTACCAGAGAAGGTAGAGACTAAAACTACCACCAGAACAGTCAAAAGTGGTATATCTAAAGGAGTCCTTTTAATAGATATTTTTCCTTTTAGAAACCACGATGTTGTCCAGAGAATATAGAGAATTAGCGTTATAGAAACCAGAAAAATAAGTTTCGGCATCTCGTAATAATCAGATGTCAAACCAAGAAAGATAAGAGGTGTAACAAAAGCACTAAGAAGTAAAAGCAAAAATATCAAACTATCAATATATTCGGTTATTTTGGATTTCATTATTAATAAATATATATCTTGCAGACGGACTTATAAAGTATAAGGACAGCAGTTAATATTAACATTTTAAAAAAGTAACAAAAAGATACAATAAAAACCATTGAATCAAATCGATAATTCCTCATTACAAAAAAGCGGAAGATCAAAATAAAATTTTCTTACCCCTTAAGAATTAACATTTTATACAAGTTGGGTAATTGTCCGAAGACCAAGCCTTAATACCCCCAGAAAGTTCCGTTACGTCCCAAAAACCCAGATCTTTCATTACCTTTAAGGTTTCTGCAGACCTGTTGCCGGAGTTACAATATATTTTGTACGCAACATCTTTGTCTAGTTCATCAAGTTTCGACCGAAAATCAGAGGCATAATAATCAATATTAATCGCGCCGGCAATTCTCCCAGCTTCAAATTCCTCGGGAGTACGAATATCCAAAATCACCACATTTTTCTTATCCAACTCTTGTTTAAATTCAGCTGCATTTACAGTGATGAGTTTTGCAACTTTGGGCTGATTTCTTGACTCTACAAATACACCAAGGGAGAAAGATAATATAAGAGACAAAAATATTCCTAGAAACTTTTTCATCATAGTCTGATTTTATCAGTTTAAAAATAAACGAATGATGTCCACAAAGCTTATTTACCTTACTTTATGAATTATTTCTTACCTTTTTTAGACTTGATTTGAGACTCTATTTCAGGCAACCTTTTCCACCAACCTGGATTATCCATCCATGACTGACAACGACCAACTGTATCTGAATACCCTATTGCAGTACCATCTCCTCTTAAATCTGGATATCTTTCGTATAGTCTATCCAGCGCTTCCGAAGAATCACACAACATATCTGGACTTACATCTAAGCCAAACCTTTTTTCAAGAAACTGCATAATTTTACTAGGTGGTCTTATTCCAATTTCTGACGTCATTTCACCGGTTGATCAGTTGTCAAAACCCTGCATCATTGAATCAATATCCATGAAATTTATGTTGGACGGTGGTGTGAACTGAGAATCAGCTACGGAACTTGGAACACAAGTATAAGAAATTCCGGACTCATCCATTGCCTTCTGATCCCAAATACTTACACTCTCTTCTCCCTCTTCGGTGTCTTGACCATCAACTTCTTCAAAGCAGGTTTTTATTCCCTGTCCTTCATCTTCAGACCAAGTCCACATACAATTATCCTTCATAATGATCTCTCCTACCTGTCCATCAGTATTTACCATCTTTCCTCGATAGTTTTCACCTTTTACGTAACCTTCATATTGATTACCATCGAACTCATAACTACACTTCATCCCTACTCCTAGAGCAATTGCTTCTTTTAAACTTCCGGTAAACTTCTCAACTATAGTCTTTTCCTCTGAGGCTATATCAGTAGATCCAGTTTCCGTGGTATCCATAGATTGTTTGTTTCTACCGCTCATCAGTAAGTAAAATCCAACACCCAATACTATTATTGCTGCAGCAATAATTAATGGTTTATTTTTCTTCATTTCAATCACCCCATTTCTTTATACAATTCATAGTGTAACACTATTTTTATCAATTACACTTCTCGAAAGCTGGTAAATGCTTTTCTTGTGATGCACCCATTAAATTTGTAAAAACACCAGTTATGTCCTCATAATCGCTTACGACCGGCAAAAGCTCATCTTTATACAATGCTGCGTTTGCGATCTCTGCATCAACTCCCGTTTGACATGCTTCCTGCAACGATTCAGGAACAATTACCTTGCTTGACCAGTTATTTTCTGGAGCAACAAGACCATATTTATCATAAATTGCCTTTAGCGAGGCAATGTGTTGCTCTTCTGCTCCTTTGATCATAGAAAAGGGTCTAACAGCTCCAAATTCAGCAATTACAGCTTCATAAGTTGATAGTGCCTTATATTCATCATCAATTGCTTCATTCAAAGCTTTTTGAACATCCGTTGGTAATTCTCCTACCGGATAATCGAGATCTTCAACCAAAAGACAATCGTCTGCAAGACAATTTCTCCTACTTATCTGGTTTCCCGCTCCCTGGCCGACAGCGTTTTCATTGTCAGTATTTTTTGCAACGTCTTGATTTCTAAATTTACTCGATTGTGTAATAAAATATCCACCCACAATCACGACAATTAATACAACCCCAACAGACCATAACATTTTATTTTTCATTTTCGATCACCTCCTTTCTATGTTTAATACAAAAAGCGAGATAACTTTCTTTCAACTTAAGATTAACCATAGCAAGCTAGAATAAACTCATAGACACTACGAGTGATAACAAAAATCTTTTTTTATGATCTGATCAAATTAACTTATTAACTATTAATTGAAAAGTCTTACTAACCACCCAAACAAACTTCCCACACTCTCTTCAGCTTGCAACCTCTGTTCCAATGCGGTGTTTTGTTCTATGAGCGATTGGATAGCCTCCTGTAACTGCTCTTGAGCGGTTTGGTTGACTAGCTGAGTCTGTAACTGCTGAAGTTGCTGTATTCTCACTTCGTTCTGTTGCATTTGTTGTTTCAAGTTACTAATAGCTTTGTAATTAGGTCCTATCAATGCTTTAACATACTTTGACCTGGATTCAAGTTTATCGAGTTGACCCTGGATCTGAGTTTGCGCTTGGATCTGTTGTTGTGCTACCGAACCAGCTTTTCTTCCAACCTCTTCACTAACACCACTCATATCCATCAGCTGCTGCATTTGCTGTGTAGCAACTTGCAGTTGAGAACTTTCTCCTTGATTTTGTGTGGCAACCTGATTTTGATTTTGAACTTGGTTTCCTTGTGGCAAATTCACATCGTTTTTAACTGAATATTGAGATTTGTCTTGCTGGGCTTGTTGAACTCCATAAGAATCCTGAGCCTGCCTTACTTGTTGATTGCCCTGAGCAAAAACACTCGTCGGCGATGTAATTAAAGCAGCAAATAAAGCTATGCTATATAATGTTCTCTTCATCGTCTATCACCCCCTATCACAAAATAATATTAGCAAAGACTTTGCCCTATTGTACATCACACTTTTATACACCAACACAAAATATAGTGAGTCTTCTTAAAAAGTTAAGCATTAAATATTGAGGGAGACGATCTAGTCTTTCAAGTGATAAGAGTCTTCTATCCATTCCAGTAACTCCTTATCTATTTCTTCCTTGCTCTTTATATCAAAGCAATTTTTAAAGACTTTTTTGGACATAGGAACACTCGTTTTTAATCTAGAACTTTTTATCTCTCTATCCAGCGCAAAGCGTATCTCTAACCTGTCTTTTTTCGGCAAAGCCGCCAGAAAATCATAGTTCCCGTACAAATGAATACAACAGGGTATAGTAATTATTTTAACTTTACCGACTTTTTTATCGATTTGATCTAAAAGATGATCAAAAAGCCGCCGTGCTTCTTCTTTTTTTTTGAAGTGTTTTTCTAAAGTTACCTTTTTACAGCTGTGGGGCTGGCCTTTCTTTTTAAATATCCTTCCACACCTAGCACACATCCACATATCTATATTTTACTGAAAAATTGCAAGAGATTCAGGCCTGCTCTATTTGTATCGCTTTACCTTTAATTATTGCATCAGCAATTTTTTTGTAGGCACTGTCCAGTATTCTCCCAAATGTAGGTTGGGATACTTTCATTTTCTTTGCAGATTGAGTGTGATCTAATCCGTCAACATCATGTAACTTAAGTGCTTCCACCTCATCACGTTCCAAAATTACTTCATCCAAATGCCTCATAGGAATTCCACGAGGTTTGAAATAACAACTACATGGTCTGAATCGACAATGTCTTCTGATCCTTGGTCTAGTCATATATAAAAAGTATTTTTAAACTATTAAACATAAAGTCCCCCAACCCTGTACTATCTTACAACAGATACAAGGTTGGGGATAATTACTACTTTTCTTTTTCTAACTCTTCCTCCTCTTTCTTGATATCTTCCAACTCTTCCATCAAAGCTTTTTTATAATCAGAAAGGACTATTTTCTGATCTTTTATGGACAATGATTGTGGAGAACACCCACACATTGGACACACACAACATCCCAGTCCTCTTCCCCAACCCATCCTTCTTCCGAAACCTCCTCCAAACCCTAATCCTCTTCTCCAACCATATGGTGCGAAACCACCACAAGGTCCCATTCCTCTGCCAGTTTTTGGACCAGTTCCTACCGGTCCTGTTCCATCGTAATTTGGCATATTTTTATTCACCTCCTTTCATCATATATTATGAATATATATTCATAATATATTCCTTCATAACGTTTTTGTCAATACCGACACACATAATTAGAAATCTAAATGTAAATATTGATTGAAACATAACTAAACTAAAAAATAGTAAAAGTTCCTTTCAAAATGAAGAAAAAAGGAAATTAAATATTGAAGTAACTAATAAAAGTCTATCTGAAGGCAAATTAAACTAGATATATTTTTTCACTATCCCAACCACTTCGCTCGGTTTTTGAGCTGCTTTCACCAAATATTCTTTAGCACCCAGCTCTAGCGCTCTATTCCTTTCTTCATCTTTGGCAACATTTGTAAGAATAATAACGGGAATGTCTTTAGTATTTTCGTTACTTTTCATTTTTTGTAAAAGATCAATTCCGCTATTATGCTCAACAAGCATAACATCCAAAAGCGCAAGCGATATCTCTTCTTGAGATAAAAGATCAAGAGCTGACTGAATTTCCCTAGCCTTCACAATCTCAAACCCTTCGGAAGACAAAAGAGTCTCGTATAACTTAGACAGAGTAGGATCATCCTCAACCAGTAAGATCTTTCCCATACAACGGTAAAATCAGTATATATCGATGAAACTAGTGTGTTCAAGTAATAATTTGACCAAACTGCATACCAACAAAAAAAATCGTTTCCGCAAAATTAAAGACTACTACTTACTCAACTTTTTATGACACAGCCACCAATCAAAACACTCGATCTCACCCTTTTTAGATCTTATTTGTCTATCTTTAACAGCACTTACACTGTTTGCGGGAGGAACTATTACGTGATCTTTGACGATCTCATTTTCAGGCCAATTGGCCGGCATTGCTACTTTATTTTTATCGGCAATCTGCATTGCCTTAACCACCCTAACTATCTCACTTATATTTCTTCCCAGCTCCTGCGGGTAATACAAAATTATTCTTATCTTTGCTTTATCGTCAACGACAAAAACTGCTCTCACAGTATTGGTTCCTTTTCCCGGATGAATAAGACCTAATTTTTCCGCAACAGTTCCTGTATCAGCAATGATTGGAAATTTTATTTCTACTTTTAGATTTTCTTTTATCCACTCTTCCCATTTAAGATGAGCATAAACCTGATCGACACTTAATCCTATCAATTCACAATTTAGTTTTTTGAATTCCTTCTGTGCATTTTGGAAAGCTACAAATTCAGTTGTACAAACAGGCGTAAAATCACCCGGATGGCTGAACAGTACAAACCATTTCCCGGTAAAGTGTTTGGGAAGCTCTAACGCTCCTCTGGTCGTGACAACTTTCATTTCTGGAAAATCATCTCCCAAAAGAGGCATACCCTTTTCTTCTGATTCCGTTAGTTTATTATCTGACATACTTATCACCTCCTCTCTGCTTTCACAGAAAGTACCACGTTATCTGAGTTTTTACAACATCACAAAATTTCGCAATTTAAAAATGATATTGAAGTCTAAAGGAAAATGTGCTCGATAAGTATCTTGATTCCTAGTCCAATCAAAACTATCCCTCCGAAAACTCCGGCTTTTTGACCAAAAAGTCCTTTTATCTTTCTGCCAATCATAATTCCCAGTATAGATAAAAGGTAAGTAACAATTCCGATAGTAATACTTGCTTTAAAAATGTTTGTATCTAAAAACGCAAAACTTATCCCCACAACAAAAGCATCGATACTCGTCGCAACTGATAATGCCAAAATATTTGAACCATTGAGCAACTTTTCTCTTTTAGATGGCGAGAAATTGACAGACCCGTAGATCATTTTTATTCCGACAAAATTTAACAATAAAAAGGCAATCCAATGGTCTACAGAACTGATAAGTGTTTCAAAAATAGAGCCTAATCTCCAACCCAAAAGCGGTGTTAGTATATGAAATAATCCCAAAGAAAGAGGAATTGTAAATCTTTTGATATCTTTTTTAGCTTTGATCAACGATCCGCAAACAACTGAAGAGGAAAAAGAATCCATAGCCAAACTTAATGCAACCAATACTGTCTCAAACATATGTAAATAAGTATAACAAGGTTGAAAAGCTTCTTATATTCAATAATGTCTAGCCGATTATTAATTAATATTTAGCGGTAAAACATTCTAAGTTTAAGTTATAGAATTCAACCTTAATTCTTTACAAGCCTTGCGCGTTAGTTTAATCTGATAAGTAAGATGGAAAAAGACCTGTCCGGCTTTTTAATGCCAAAATCCGTTGCTGTAGTTGGAGCTTCACGATCCCCCGAAAAGGTCGGGTCAATTGTTCTTAGAAATATTAAAACTTCCAACTTTCCGGGAAAAGTTTATGCGGTTAATCCCAACGCACAGGATATTGAGGGAATTCAGTGTTTTCCGGATGTTACAAGCTTACCCGAAACGCCTGATCTGGCGATCATTGCAATACCTGCAATAAAGGTTAATGACGTGTTAAAACAAGTCGGAGAAAAGGGAATTAAAAATGCAGTTGTACTTTCTGCCGGTTTCAAAGAGATTGGTGAGATTGGAGAAAAGCTTGAAAAAGAACTACAAGAAACTTCTGAAAAATACCAGCTTAACATGCTTGGCCCAAATTGCTTGGGTTTTGTTAATAATACTTGTCCCATAAATGCAACTTTTGGACAATCCGAAAACATTAACGGAAACTTAAGATTCATCTCTCAATCGGGAGCTATAGCATCCAGTCTTTTTGATTGGTGCCAGTCAATGGAAATAGGATTTTCGGAATTTATCACTTTGGGCAATAAAGCTGTTGTTAACGAAAATGATGTTCTGGAATACTTTAGTAAAAACAACGAAGATTATCCCAACGCCCAAGTCGAGGGTCTCTCTTCGGTAAGACCAATAGGAATGTATCTGGAACAAATTTCCAACGGTTCCGAATTTTTGAAATTAACCCGAGAGATCGGCAAGAAAAACCCGATATTTATTATTAAACCGGGAAAAACTAAAGCAGCCGCCCGCGCCATGCAGTCTCATACTGGTGCAATTGCAGGTGAAGATGATGTTCTTGAGTCCGCTTTATTACAAGCGGGTATTGCAAGATGTGAAACATTGGAGGACTTTTTTGATCTTGCCAGAGCCTTTTCATGGGAAAATGTTCCAAAAGGCAAAAGGATCGCTATTATCTCAAACGCAGGAGGTCCTGCTGTTATCTCTGCTGATGCGGTCGTTAAAGCAGGTCTTAAGCTTGCTGATTTTTCCAAAGAAACTAAGGACGAACTCACGAAGGTTCTTCCCCGAAGTGCGAGCACCCTTAATCCAATAGACGTTCTTGGTGATGCCTTAGCAGACAGATATGCTGCTGCATGCGAAACGATCTTGCAAACCGACCAAGCAGACAGCCTTTTGATCATCCTCACCCCGCAAATGATGACTCAGGTAGAAAAAACCGCTGAGATCATCGGACAGCTTTCAGCAAAGTATAAAAAGCCTATATTTTGCTCATTCATTGGAGGAAATCTGGTAAATGAGGGTGAAAAAATACTTAACAAGGCAAAAATTCCCTCGTTTAGATTTCCTGAAAGAGCTATTTCTACAATCGGGCATATGTGGAGTTGGAGTAAAAGACAAAGTGAATTAGCAGCTGAAACAACAGTAAACAAAGAACCTGAAACGAACAAGACAGATGTCATTAAAATAATAATTGAGAACGCTGTAAGTACAAAGCACCCTGCACTGGACAGTCTGGAAGCGGATGCGGTTGCGGCAAGTTTAGGAATTCCCACCCCGCCAACCAAGCTTGCAGAAAATGTTGAAGATGCTAAAAATTTTGCAAACAATGTTTCCTGGCCGGTCGTTCTCAAGCTGACTTCATCCACAATGCTGCACAAAGCCAAATTCGGCGGTGTAGTAACCGGCATATGGAACGAAAACCAACTTGACATTGCCTGGGACAGACTTAACCATAAAATTACAGAGCTTCCTGAAAATGAAAGGAGGGGTATAAAATTTCAGATCCAAAAAGAAGTATCCAGCGGTATCGAGGTCATAGTAGGAATAAAACATGACCCGACTTTTGGACCAGTTTTACTTTTCGGTGCTGGCGGTGAGTTGGCAGAGCTTGTCGAGGACAAAAATATCAAGATCCTGCCAATAGACAGAGAACAGATAATAAAACTTGTACAAAGTTCAAAAGTTTCTAAACTTTTCAAAAACGATCCCGGAGAACCGCCATATGCCCTCGATAAACTTTACGATCTTATAACAAAGTTCACACAGATCATTACATTGATACCTGAAGCAAAAGAGGCAGAAATAAATCCTGTGATCGTTACACATAACGACGTTTGGGCTGTTGACACCAAGATACTTTTATCCGGAGAAGAGGTTAAAAAGACCACTACCCCCCAGTTCCACAGCGCAACTCTTAAAAACGCAACAGTATTGGCTTCAAAATATAGATTTCTGGAATTTGAGACCGAAGAGCCCTTGGACTATGAACCCGGACAATATATAAGTGTAAAAGTAGCACCAACCCGAATTAACAGCTATTCAATCGCAGGAGGAAGTGGTAAACCCGAGTTCCAGCTTTTGGTGGACACTTCCCCAGGAGGTCCCGGATCGATATTCTTTGAAAACATCAAACCTGGAGACAAGATGGCCTACCTAGGACCTTTTGGTAAATTCACTCTGCAAAAAGATGACGGTGCCGAAAGACTTCTTTTTCTGGGAACAGGTTCGGGCTGCAGCCCTTTAAGAAGTATCCTTGAATCGGCTCTAAAAAGCCCCGATATCAATATCCCAATCCATTTCTATTTTGGTCTTCGCCATAGTGAGGATGTTTTTTGGAAAGAATATTTTGAGAAATTATCCCAAGAGCACCCCAATTTTAAGTTCCACTTAGTCCTTTCAAAACCAAACGAGGATTGGCAAGGTCCTATCGGCCATATCACCGATACTTTAAAGGAGGAAATTAAAGATGCAAGTAACTCCAGTGCCTATCTTTGCGGAAACTCTAAGATGATAGAAGAGGCATCTGCTATACTTAAAAACAATAACTGTCCTGAGGACAGGATATATACAGAAAAATTCTAAAATGTCAGGTCCAAAAACAATTAGCATTAAAGTGGGCGGCCAAGCCGGTCAGGGAATAAAAGCAGCAGGTCAGCTTCTTGCAAAAACTGCAACTCGCTCAGGGTATAACATTTTCACCTACACGGAATTTCCCTCAATAATCCGCGGTGGCCATAACGTAACACAAGTTATGATCTCAAGGGACGAAGTTACAGCAGCAACTAGAATGTGTGATGTTTTGATCGCACTCGATCAAGATACTATCGACAAACATAAAGATGAGATAAAAAATGACGGAATTGTTATTTATGAGGGAGAGAAAAAGATCGATACATCTGATCTCAAAAAATCCGTTAAACTATGTCCAATCCCCCTTTCGAAGTTTGCACAAGAAGCCGGAAGTAACGAGCTTTTGAAAAACACTGCAGCGATCGGTGCCGTCATGGCACTTTTGAATGGAGACCTTAAAATACTTTTCAATCTTTTGAAAGATGAGTTTGGGAGTAAGGGTGAAGAAATTGTCAAGGCAAACCAAAAAGCTGCTGAGCTGGGTTATGATCATGCAAAAAAAGAGTATGCAAAGTATATTGAAAGGTTGCTTGAGAAAAAAGACAACATCGAGAAAAAAATGGTATTAAGCGGAAACACCGCAGCTGGACTGGGAGCAATTGCAGGAGGAGTTCAATTTAGTGCAATTTATCCAATGTCCCCCATATCGGGAGTCCTTCATACGTTGGCAAAATATCAGGAAAAGTACGGATACGTTTATAAACAACCCGAAGATGAGATATCGGCGATCAATATGTCAATAGGCGCAGCTCACGCCGGAGCAAGAGCGCTGACTTCCACATCGGGTGGCGGATTTGCTTTAATGGCCGAAGGGTACGGCCTTGCAGGAATTACAGAGACACCAGTTGTAATTATTGAGGGAATGCGGCCGGGTCCCGGAACCGGACTTCCTACTTGGAGCGGACAGGGGGATCTGCAATTTATCCTTCACGCACCACAAGGAGATTTCCCAAGAATAGTTCTGGCAGCAGGTGATATCAAAGAGACTTTTTATCTGACAATGAAAGCTCTCAATCTGGCAGAAAAATATCAGACTACCGTTGTTGTAATTATTGATAAAAACCTATGCGACGGTGACCAAAGCTATCCGGTTTTTGACATTTCCGACTTCGAAGTTGATAGGGGCAAACTTACAAGGGAAAAAGTTGAGGGAATCAAAAGATACCAGCTTTCTGATGATGGAATCTCACCAAGAACCACTCCAGGAACCGGAAATTTCTTTATAGCAAACTCTGACGAGCACGACGAGGAAGGCTTAAGCTCTGAAGAATCCGATAACGCAAATGCTCAACAAGCAAAAAGAATGCAAAAACTAATTACTTGTGCCAATGAGGACATGGAAGAGCCAACTCTGTATGGACCGGAAGAGGCAGATGTAACGATCGTTTCCTGGGGCAGCAACAAAGGAAGTATATTAGCTACTCTTAAAGATTTCCTTAACGTAAACTTTTTACACATTACCTGGATGAACCCCTTCCCCACTGAGAGGGTTAAAAGTGTTTTGTCCAAAGCAAAGTATGTAATTGATATGGAAGCCAACTTAACAGGACAATTAGCAAATTTGATCGCGGAAAAGACGGGGATAATTATTGCTGATAGATTTCTGAAGGTTGACGGAAGACCATATTATCCTGAAGAAATAAAAGATAAACTAGAAAGTGTATTAAATCGTTAAATTATGACAAAACTAGAAGAACTAACAACAAAATGCTCACCCAACTGGTGTCCGGGGTGTGGGAATATTGCTATCTGGGCAGCTTTCAAAAACTCTGCAGTAAAAAAAGGTTGGGACAACACCAACACAGCATTGGTTGCTGGAATTGGTTGCCATGGCCATATCCTGAATTTTACTAAGATCACGTCTCTCGAAGGATTGCACGGAAGACCAGTTCCTGTTGCCACCGGAATTAAACTTGCCAACAACCGTCTCAACGTTTTTGCCTTTACCGGCGATGGAGATTGTCTGGGAGAAGGCGGAAATCACTTTGTTCATGCATGCCGCAGAAATCATGACATAAATGTATTTATTCATGATAATGCAATATACGGATTAACAACCGGTCAAACTTCCCCAACTTCTCCCCACAACTATAAATCCAAATCCACCCCCCAAGGAAACCCTGATTATCCAATTAATCCAATAGCTGTGGCTATTGCATCAGGTGCAACCTTTGTTGCTCGAGCATACGCAGGAGATATCCAAGGAACAACAGATCTTATGATCAAGGCAAATGAACATAAGGGAATTTCCATCCTGGACATTCTTCAACCTTGTGTTACTTGGAATAAAGAACAAACACATGATTTCTACCGAGCCAACACTTACTACTTAGGTGGTGATTATGATGTTAAAAATAAAGAAGCAGCGTTCAAAAAATCTCTTGAATGGGGAGAGAAACAGATCCCGATTGGTGTCTTTTATGAAGTCGACGAACCTTCCTACGAATCCCAAATCCCACAAGTTAAGGAAAATCCCCTCGTCGACAATAATCCCGTCCGCAAAGACCTAACTGATCTTTTTGAAGAGTTTGTGTGAAAAACACAGTTTCCTGGCATCTATAGGCACTCCGGGCATAGCTAACGTCCGCGCTTCAGACTTAAGTGTTATACTGAGACAATGTTTGTTGGCATAAACCACGTAACCATAATTGTAAACGATAAAAAAAGAGCCAGTGATTTCTATTTCAACATCTTAGGGTTTGAAAAAGTTGATATTGGCAAGTCGTTATGGGCAAAAGTTGGCAAACAATATATTCATATCAATGAGAACTCGAAGCATGTAGTACAAAAGTCATTTCAACATTTTTCAGTTGAAGTTGACAATCTTCTTCCCTTTCTTGAACAGCTGATTAACAATGATGTAGATGTTTTTGATTTAGATGACAATAATAACAAAAAGGACATTAACATTAACCTAAACAAACAAATGAGGAATTATTTTGTAAATGACCCCTTTGGCAATCTTATCGAGTTCATTGACTCAACAAACAAGTTCTTCAATCCGTAGAAATTTATTACAAAATCTACGTAAACCCATATTCTAGATAACTAACTTATTAATGTTTGAGGTACTTCTCTAAAACCTTTCTTACTTTTGGTTCGTCATCTAATTCAATATCTGCCAGTTCCCTTTTGTCTAACCATTTATACGCTATGTGTTCTTCACTTAGCTTAGGATCCCTTTTCTGTACTAGTTTGTTTACAAAAAACACACAATATTTTATCTGCCATTTATCTTCGATTATTTTAATATCGAATGGTTTTAAACTCCCTATCTTATAACCAGTTTCTTCTTCAACCTCTCTTGCTATAGCTTTTCTCCAATCTCTTTCATCTTTTTCTAGTCTCCCTCCGGGCAATGACCACACTTCTGATCTTTTTCTCTGAAGAACTAACACTTTCCCAGTCTCATTCACAAGAAGGACATACTGTCCTATTTTGGCAAGTAAGTGCTTATCACCACTTTTCATAAAAATTAGATTCTATTTCTAACCAGTGTTAATAGGGATAGGAAACCCATATCTTTGATTTTTCCATCTTTTAACATCTTTTGAACTTCGTCTAAGTCTATAAGCTCATAATCTATATGTTCGTCATGTCCTAGTTCTTGTTCACCCTTATCCTCCTTGTTAATCCTAACTAAAGCACCATAAGCTTTCATTGAACTAAATCCTGGTTGAGGGTAAAGTTCTCCAACCATTTCTGCCTTACCTATGTAACCAGTTTCCTCCTTTAGTTCCCGCTCTGCAGCCTCTTCTGGTGTTTCTCCCTCATCAAGCCAACCTGCAGGTAATTCATAAACAAAATCATCAACACCTCTCCTGTAATTTTTCTCCACAACAATCCGGTCGCTATCGTCGATTGCAATTATCAACACATAATTTGGACGAGCCAAGTGGAAATAATCCTTGGCAACTTTCCCATTAGGCAATTCATAGTCATTTGAATATAACGACATCCACTTTGTTTCAAATATTGGCTTCGATTTTAGAAGTTTCCAACGCTTTTCTGACTTTTTCATTCAAGTAATTATACCTATTATTAGTAGCAGTTGCACAATATTATTGCTACTTAGTAACCAGTAAAAACTTCGAACTTGAGGTTTCGTTGCTGCACTCCAAGATTTTTTACTGCCTTGACCATGTCGGGGACAAAGCGTGGTGTTCCGGAAATATAAAATAAACTATTTTCCAAACTAGAAACCTTTTCTTTGATAAATTCCTCATCTATTCTCCTTTTTTCTCCTTCCCAGCTGTCATCTTGCGTCATCGTTGGGATAAATTTAAAATTGTCATCTTTCGCATATTCCCCCAGTTCATCCATAAATATTACCCAACTTTCTTTTGTGTTTGAGTAAACAAGCGTTGTGTCTAAGGAAAGCCCTTTTTCCTTCATTACCCTAAACATACTCATGTAAGGAACGATCCCTATCCCACCCGCTACTATCACCCAGGAAGTATTTTGATCTTCAGGTGATAACATCTCTCCACTCACTTCCCCAACCTCAACCTCAGTACCTTCAATCAATTCCGACAGAGATCTTTTGAAGGCACTTGGTCCTTTGCGAACCACAGTTTCAATGACTTTATTATCACTTGGACTGTTAACAAAACCCACAAAACGCTCATTCCCACGCTCGTCTGTATATGAAGGGTCTATTAGCTTTAATTTAAAAAACTGACCTGCTTTGAAAATTATATTTTCTTCCAAAGAAAACTTTGTATAGAGTGTCCCTTCTGCGATTTCCTTTTTTTCAATTAACTTGGCTTTCATATAAATACATCTGTCATTCCGTGCTTGACACGGAATCTATATAGATCCTGAATCAAGCCTACCTGTCGGCAGACAGGTTCAGGAAGACAAAAGGATCTCAAAAATTTTTTAAACAACCATCCTCTCGTTTTATACTTGAAATTTAGCCTACCTTTATATACTATGATTAAAGTATGGACGACGCAAACTCGTCTGCGCAAGCAGATCAAAATCAACAACAAAACCCGCCTGCAAGTAGTGATGATAAAGAAGTAACAATCGGAAAGTACAAAGTAAAAGTTGTACGTAATGCTTGTATTAGTGCTGCTTCTTGTGTTGCTCTTGCAGCAGGAACATTTAAGTTGGATGATGAAAGCAAAGCTGTCATCCTAGAAGATAGTCAAGACTCAGAAGAAGCAATTCTAATGGCAGCCCAGTCTTGTCCAACAAAAGCAATCATTATTACAGACGCCGAAACAGGAAAGCAAGTTTGGCCGGAATAATTTTCTTCATGTCCAAAAACACCACCAAAGGAATTCAGCTCTCGCTAGTCACAGCTTTTATATCCGGGTTTTCTATTTTTATCAATAAATTTGCCGTAGGATCTATCACCCCTCCTCTTGTATTTACTACAGTTAAAAATCTCGGGGTTGGACTTTTTATAATTTCATTTCTTTTGTTATCGGGAAGGTGGAAACTTATTAAAAAGCTAAATAAAAAAGAGATATTAAACCTTCTTCTAATTGGAATTTTCGGCGGATCAGTTCCTTTTTATCTTTTCTTTGCGGGATTATCTAGAATTCCTGCTATTAATGCTGCCTTGATCCATAAAACTTTAGTTTTTTGGGTAGCCCTTCTCGCACTTCCCACCTTGAAAGAAAAACTTACAAAAACTCAGATTCTGGCAATTATGCTTTTATTTTCTTCAAACTTAATCGTTGGAGGGTTTAAAGGTTTTGAGTATTCTGTTGGAGAACTTTTAGTTTTGGGAGCAACTATTCTTTGGGCACTGGAGAATGTTTTAGCAAAAAAGACTCTTAAAACTATCCATCCTGACATTGTAACGGCGGCACGAATGGGACTGGGGTCAATTATTCTTTTAATTGCTTCGGTAATTTTAGCTCCGGAGGGCTTAACTCAAGCTGCAAAACTTGATAATAGTCAATTGTTTTGGATAGTGATAACTATGATCAGCTTATTAGGTTATGTTGCTAGCTGGTATCGAGCACTTAAACTTGCACCAGTAACTACAGTTGCTACTGTTTTGGTTTCTAGCACATTAGTCACGAACATTCTCTCAGCTATCTTTATTACTCATGTTTTCAATTCAACACTAGTTATCCAAACAGCGTTGGTAACAACGGGAATTTGGTTTTTTATAAAGACTTCAAAAGAAGCAGGTCCTTCAGCAACAAAAGCATTGAACTAATAAAGTGAAGAAAGAACTTCATTTGTCCATAAGTTAAGTTTTTCAATCTCTTTGTTATCGAGTTTTTTTACAACCTGTTTCCAATGAACGACAACATAATCACCCTTTTTTAATCCCGGAATAAATTCTTTCCTATAAACATAATTACCCTCATGTTTGGTCAGTTTAAATTTATTTTTATTTTTTTTTAATGAATTGAGATCAACCTTTAATTTATCTTTACCAATAACTTCCACCCTCCCCCAACGGATCATACAGTTATTAATAGAGTGCATATTGTAGGGTACCGCACCGCTTGCCTTCCCCACTCCAACATGCAGAACCTGAAAAAGATGAGTTGGAATAAATTTCTTAGGTTTTTTGCTCCTCAATTCATCCACAAACCAGGGCGGAACTCCTTGCTTTTCAAAATGTTTCAAAAGAGTGTTGTAATCTTTGTCTTTAATCCTTTTTAACAGCTTATTTCCCAACCAATACGCTTCGGCAACTTGATAGTCATATTTATCTTTTCCAATCAGTTCAGAGATCGTTTCCAGATAAGGATTTAGTACGATAAACTTTTCAATTTCTGATCTTACACCCCTGCAGCTTTTTCCCAATATACATTTTTTAAATCTTTCCGGAGCACTTCCTTTGCCACAGTATCCCAAGGAGTTGGGAGGAAGTGCAAATCGGCAATTCAATTGCAAAGCCTTCGTATCCATAATAGGCTATTATATCAGTATGAAAGTATATGTTTTTGGAAATCAGGATTTCGCGGATGACACAATAGCACTTAAGGTTGCCGATAAGATTAAAGATAAACTTAAAAATATTGAGTTCGTTTTCGTAAATCCAAATGAAGACCTTCCCTTTGTGAGAAGAGAAAATGTTGTGATACTAGATACGATACAGGGAATTGACGAAGTCACAAAATTAACCGAAGAGGATCTGGACAAAATAAGACTTGAAAAAAGCGTTACAGCTCATGATTTTGACCTTGCCTTTCAGCTTAAATACTTAAAAAAACTTGGGAGGCTAGAAACGTTTACTATAATTGGCATACCACAAGATGGAAAAATTGACTACTTGCTTGTACAAAAAATGGTCAACATGTTATGTCATTCTGGAACGAAACGCAAGTGAAGTGATAGAATCTTTGTTTTTGAGATCCTATCGGTCGTTTTCTCCCTCCAGGATGACAGATAGGCATAATCCTCTAAGAAGAAATTATTTACGAATCCAGTCGATCTTGAGAAAATTGGTAGCACAAGACATGCAAGGGTCATAAGCTCGAATTATCTTTTCAGCATCTAGCCTAAGTTCTTCCTCACCTTTATCAAGATTTTCATTGAAATACTTTTTAAGGTCGTTTTCAATGTTGATCTGATTTTGTGCGGTAGGAACTATCACATCATAATCAGTAATTTTACCTGACTCATCAACCTCGGCCATGTGATACAAAATTCCTCTCGGTGCTTCAACAACTCCCACTCCTACTCCCGCCTGATATGGTTTTTTAACAGGTTTTTCGTCGGTAACATTTACCGAATTCATTAGATAGATCGCGTCATTTACAGCTTCCAAAATCTCTATAGCCTGAGCTAAATTATTGTGATAAACATTATTGGAAGGAAATACTTCTAAGTACTGACTTACCTGCTCTTTGGTCTCAGCTCTCAGCTTATCCTTATTAAGATTTATTCTTGCCAAAGATCCGACCAGATAGTCTTCGTGCGTATCGGAAAATGTGTAACCTTCCGCCTGAGAATAAGGAATTACAACAGATTTCAAAAAACTACGAAACTCTGATTCAGGAACTCGTTTACCATCGGTATTTAATACATCACCTTCGAGATATTCGTATCTGTCTTCACTGCGCAATGCTAAATAATCCGAGTTGCGATCCAAGACGTCCGGCATCTTGAAAAACGCATCAATACCCCGAAGGACAGCAGGACGAATCTCTTCAAGTCTTTTTATTAGCTCAGGAAATTTTGAGACATCAGGCATCTTCAAAAATCCTCCAATAGTCGGCATTGGGGCATGTATTGCAGCACCGGCAATGAGATTACTGATATCAGTACCCAGCTGTTTTATATCAAAAGAATCATGCAGCAGCTGATGTCCCCAATCATCATGATCGTCTGGAATGTCTAGGATCGAATCAATTCCCAAAAGATCAGGTAATACAAAAAAGTAAAGATGGAGAGCATGGTCTCGTATCATTAGTGCGTCATAGGTCAAACGTCTGAGGGTCATTGTTTGCTTACTAGGTGCTATCCCTTGTGATTTTTCTATAGCCTCAATTGCAGCGAAAAGATGGGCAACAGAACATGTCCCGCAAATTCTTGAAAGAAAAGAAGGAACAGATATTATTGGCTTACCCTTCACAGCTTGTGTATAAAAACGACGGTAATCTTTAATAATAAACTTAAGGTCTTTTACAACATTGTCCTCTACCGTTACCTTAAGACCTGCGGTCCCTTCAATTTTGCTGATACTTTCAATTGTTATTTCACCACTATGCATATATTTTTCTAGAACCTTTTTCAAAAACTAATATAATTGTCATCCTGGACAAGATTTAAGGATCTATATAGATTCCGGATCAAGTCCGGAATGACGGTCTAAAAATTACACTTACTCAACAACTTTAAATAATTTCAAATATTTATTAAGCACTTCGAAAAATCTATCAACCCCCATTGGACAACCCGGAACCTCATCGTCAACTTTTATCACTTCAGCCAGTTTTCTGACCTTCTCTGAATAATCAAAATCTTCCATGTATCGTTTGATCCTTTCGTTTATGTCCTCTGAGGTGAACTCATTGCGACTTGCCGAAGGAAGCCCCGTACAGGCACAGGAACCAATGGCAACAAGATACTTTGAATTATCTCTTATTTTTTTAACTTCTTCCTCCTGTTTTTCGGAAGAAATGGCACCTTCAACAAAAGCGACGTCAAGATCGCGCAGTTCATTTTTTGTTTTTAAAACCTTGACATGCCTAAATTCCAAAAGCTTCTTCCATTCGTCAAAATGCTCATTTAGAAGCTCTGTGAACAAGATCGTCGAATCCTCACAGCATGTGAACGAAAACCACCCAATCGCCATTTTTTTATTTTGATTATTTTCTTCCATAATTCTCTCAACCTAGACGATATATCACTATAACATTATAATGACTTAATATTAATATCAAACTCTTTAAAGTTTCTCATTTTCAGCTATTAGTTATTAATTAAATATCATGTGTTTAGCAATACCAGGTCAGGTTAAAAAGATCGACGGACAAAAGATAACCGTAAAATATCCCGGTGAGGAAAGATTTGCTTTGTTGGGAAATGAGAAACTTAAAAAGGGAGATTGTGTAATGGTGCAAATGGGAATCGTTATAAAGGTTTTATCTAAAAAAGAAGCCAAAGAATCCCTCAAAGCTTGGAAGTCTTCATGATATCTTAACAGTCATTGCGAGAAAATGTGAATGACGAAGCAATCTGTTCGCACGAAATTGAGATCGCCGCGCTCATCTATTCGCTCGCGATTACATGCCTTGAGATTCTTTCTAATAAAGATTTACACCTTCAAAAAACCTGCAGTTATAAGATTTATCGCCTGTTGTTCGTTTAATCCTCTTGTTCTTAAGTAATTTAATTGCTCTTCCGAAACTTTACCTATTGATGCTTCGTGAGTGATCTGTGCATCTTTATCTTCACAAACAACTTCCGGAACCAATGTAACTCTGGAGTTTTTATCAGTTACCAAACTTTGACAATCTAAATGCCCCGAAGAGGGTGATTTTGCAACTATTTTGGAGCATGCTTTGATATCGCTATCTTTCCGCGCAATTAACCTTAACCTGCTTATCCCAGAAGAACCCTCCCCTTGTAGAACGATCTCATCTTCTGTGGTGAACCTAGTATTTTTACAATCTGCCAATATTTGCAATTTAACTTTTGCTCCTTTGAGACAAGTAATTTTGTTTCTGACGGTTAAACTTTTTGGAGTGCGGCTGGTTTTGTATACATAATCCAGACTAGAGTTCTCTTGCAGTAAAAATTCATAATTAGGCTCCACCACGCTTTCTTCTTCCCAAGCGTGAACATGTTTGTACTTTACACTGGAGTTTTTCTTGATAATAATTTTCCCCGATGCTCTATGATAACCTTTGATACAACCTTCTGTGTTTCCACAAAAACCCTCCAATTCAATTTTCAAACCCTCCTCAACAACAAGCAGATTCCTAAATTTCTGCCTGGTATTTTTAGTGGCAATATTAACACAAGTCAAAAGCGGTCCATCTGGTTGCTCCCTGACCCAAACAAAATAACCTTCCTTGGGTTTTTCCCCAAGATACTCTCTAGTCCAACTATGTTTCTCCCACGCATCACGGCTTCGCATAAGGACTCCGTGCCTTACCGCTGCCATCTTCTTTATCTTGTGATCAACTTGCCAAAAATGGGCATCTTTTGCACTTTTCATATCCATATTTATCTATGGTTTTAAGAACTTTTTTATAATCTTTACTTTTACAATAAATTTCTCCGTCTATCATCACACATGTCATGTCAGGTTTTAAAAGATCCAAAATTCTTCCAGAATGAGTGATGATCAGGATGGCAACCTTTTTACTCACCAGCTCTTTTTTGATCGTCCCAACTAGCTTTTTTAAGTTTTTTATGTCCAAACCCGAATCCAGTTCATCCAATATTAGAAGTTTTGGATCAAGTTTTAAAATTTGCATTAGCTCAGATATCTTTTTCTCCCCTCCCGAATAATCCAGGTTGACCTCTCGATGTAATAGCTCTGATCCAATATTCATTTCTTCCTTATCATTGTCTTTTTTGGATATTATTTTCAGAAAAACTGAAAGTGGTACCCCCTTAAGCGCCGGTGGATGCTGATGTGTTAAGGCAATACCTATCTTAACTCTCTTCTCAGGGGTAAATGAATTGACAACCTTTCTTTTAAAAGTGATTTTACCGTTGTCGACCTTATACTTTGAGTTGCCCGAAATCACATGTGCCAAGGTCGATTTCCCGCAACCATTGGGGCCCAGAAGAGCAATAACTTCACCTTTATTGATTTCAAGATCGACCCCTTTTAATACTTTCTTACCATCGTGTGATGTTGCGTGAAGATTGGTTACTTTTAGTAAATTACTTTTTGTCATTTTTTTTAGCCAGTTTTGCATTAATTTCTTTAACAAGATTTTCCAGCTCTTTCTCTGTCATGCCATGAAGTTCTGCCCCCATTTCAAGTGTCTCAATTTGGCTCATAAAACAATTTGAACAATGAAGATCATGTTCGGTCAAAATCTTTGCAGCACCAGGACACCTTTCAACAATATCGGCAATCAAATCTGTCTTTTTTATCCTTTTCATCGGATCCGTTAATTATAGTCATTTAGTAAAAAAGTTGCTAATGAGGAAAAAGAAATTCACCAAGAAGAAAAAGCGTAAAAAGTGCTCCAATAAAAGTTGCCAAATATACCGATATCGATCTTTCCTTTTTCTTAACAATAGCCAAAACTCCAGTAATAAAAGCCGAAACCCCGCAAGCTATTCCGGAAAGCATCGTAAGAGCCAATACTAGTCTTTTAATAATATCTTCGAAAAGAGTACCACCCGCAGATACTGACTCATATAGGGTGTCTGTAAATGACATACCAATGCGAAGCAGTATTGGCATCACAGCGATAAGTCCAACTGACCATTTTCCACTTTGCGTTTTGGGCATCAATCTAACTTCCGTACTATAGTTTTCTATATACATAAAAAACAAATCAAACTTTAATCGAAAAAGGCTAAGAGGTGCTTTTAGGTTCAATTTTAATGGTTCCAATTGCTGTGGCAGTACCTTCCTTATGTTTTACTTCCCCTATTTTATACCCAAACTCCCTCGCTAACCTTCTATATGCAGAAATCTTCTCTTTATCTCTTTCATCGATACCATCATGATTTACAAATGTTTTAAACTCCCCACCTTCGTCAATCGATTTTTTAATATTACCAATCATAGCGTTTCTTAAACTTTCTCTAAATTTGGGAGTGTCATGTACATACCGTCTCCAGAAATCAATTGAATAAGAAATATCAACAGCATCCCCCTCGGCAATCGTCTCACCCATATAATGCCAACTACCATCCTTGCCTTGGACAGGTTTTTCTACTAGTGGTCCTCCCGGTCTCTTCCTTGGTTCGCCAGAGAATTCAATGCCAGATTCATTCATATGCTAAGCATAACAAAAAATACATATTTTAGAAATTTTGATTATTTAATTCTTTCCTGCTATTATTCTGAATATGAATATTAGGAAAAATAAAATAGTTCTCGTTTGTTGTTGCTCCCACTTTTAAGCGGGAGTTTATTTGTTTGGTTAAACAGATCAACAAACAAAAAGCAGCAAGCTCCCGCAAGGGAGTTTTTTTATTGGTTAAAAATATGAGATACAAAAATATTTTGGGGACAATTGGAAACACTCCCCTTGTAAGGATCGGTAATATTAATCCAAAAGGCAGAGCAGAAATTTATGCAAAATTCGAAGCTCTCAACCCTAGCGGGAGCATAAAAGACCGGATGGCAATATATATGGTCCATCAAGCAGAAAAAAAGGGACTTCTTAAGCTCGGTGCGACCATAATAGAAGCAACAACGGGCAATACCGGAATTGCTTTTTCTATGATCGCTGCGGTTAAGGGTTACAAAATGATCGCCGTGATGCCCGAGAACATGACGGCTGAAAGAAAGCTTATGATGCAAGCATACGGAGCAAAAATAATCACTACACCGGCCCATCTTGGACCAAAAGGAGCGATAGCAAAAAGAGATAAATTAGCAAAAAAGATCAAAAATTCCTGGGTTCCAAATCAATTTGACAACAGTGACAATCCAAAAGCTCACGAGTCAACAGCACAAGAGATCATCGCACATACTAAAGGGAAAGTAGATGCTTTTGTTGCGGGAGTCGGAACTGGAGGAACTTTTATGGGAATTGCCAAAGTATTAAAAAAAGTAAATCCAAAAGTCATAGTCGTTGCGGTAGAACCGGCTGAGTCAGCGGTTTTAAATGGAGAAAGCGAAGGCAACCATAATATTCAAGGAATTGGCGAGGGTTTTATTCCGAAGCTCGTAAACTTACGTCTAATAGATCGTTTAGAAAAGGTCAGCACAAAACAAGCAGTTATAATGGCAAAAAGAATCGCTAAAAAAGAAGGTATGCTGGTCGGAACGTCATCAGGTGCAAACTTAGTTGCTTCCCTGCAAGTTGCGAAAAAACTTACCAAAGGAAAAACTATTATCACCATCTTCCCCGACAGAGGCGAGAGATATTTAAGCGAATACTGCAATACAGAAAGACTGTAAGAAAAATTAAGATATTGAAGGATATTTTTTCCTTAACTTTTCTACCAACATCATTGCAGTTCCCTGAAAAACGTCCAAAGCAATCACAAACAACTTCTTGCCAAATCCTACAAAAAAATCTCTTCCCCGCCGATAAAGCAAATGTTATCTTATTTTTAAAGTGATAGTCTTACTCATTATTCTCCAAAGATTACCACGTTCAGTCTTTACACAATACCCATCATCACATGCTGACTCAAATGGGCAATCCATATCGCACACAATCCACCACCCACGATTCTCACCGTCACGCTGACACCTCTCCTCTATCATTAACCTATATTTCTGCTCATAAACCTGCTTGTTGACTGGGTGAGGACACTCACATCCACCACAGTCAAAATGCACCCAAGAACAATCCTCAACTGTATGACAGAGCCGATCCGAGAGAGGAACCCGAGACTCATCCGGAATAGTTCTAGTCAAAGTTATCTTGTTACCTAAGAAATACAAAACAGCAAAGCAAATAGAAGACAGGCCAAAAAATGGTAATATTTTATTTAATTTCTTTCCCATACCTTTATCATAATCAATATTATAAAAAGGGACAACATCGGTAAACACGCCATCAGACAAAAAAGTGGTTATACCATTAGGAATAACCAAAAAAACTACATTAGAAAAAAATTGTAGTTACCACTCTCTATAACAGAAGCGGAAAAAATATTTATGTGAATACGAATGGGCTAAAATACTGTAAGAAAAATTAAGATATTGAAGGATATTTTTTCCTTAACTTTTCTACCAACATCATTGCAACTCCCTGAAAAACGTCCAATGCAACTGCAAGAAATGCCGCCACTACCCAGGAGCTGATACCAAAACCTAATTGCTTAGCTAGCCTTCCCATGACCCAAACAGTAACAAAGTTGATTACAAAATAAACCCCCATCCACTCATTAACCCCAAGCATTTTATTTTTATAATTCTCATAAACTCTCACAAAAGGTATTGCCAGAATATTTACAAGCGCCAAAGTCCCAACGCTGTGAATGATCGCCCAAGTCTTGTTGATCCAAAGATTGCCAAGCACAACATTTTGAGGAAAAAGGACGTTGGCCAGCAGAAAAACCAAGCTATCAACAACAGAAAAAACTACAAAAGAAATCACAACCAAAAACCCTGTGTTTTGTTTCTTAAAAGCCATTATCAGATAATAACATAGAAAAATTCCTATTATCTCAATTTTTCCTGTCAGATCATATCCTTTTGAACAATTCTCTACCTACATCCGTTGCTCGACTTTTTCGAGGGCTTTCTGAATGTATCAATAAAATCCCTGCCTGGTTACACTGCTGTAAAAAGATCGGATAGGTATCTTCTTTGTCTCCTATTAAACGGCAATGAGCCATACCAGACAGCTGGTGATGAAAATTTCCATAATTTCGTATTAGCTCATCTTTGTTCCTGAATCCAGGCAGACTTATCGGAGCAACCCAATCAACTCCCGGCTGTTGAGCAACAAATTCCATCCTTTGCCCATGTGGTAAGTATGGTCTATCGATACTTCTCTCAGCCGCCACCTCTTTGTCACCTCCCACCAGAATGAACAACTCACCCTCACTGTGAGTTGCCCATGAAAATTCGCTTATAGCCATCTTTTGACCATCTGTTCCAACATCATAACTACCAAGGGCAATACTTACCCTCCCACCTTTATTTCTGACAATACGCATCCTTTCAACAGCTTCTTCCAAAGAAACAATTCTGCCTTTTCTGTCCGGTCTTTCGCATATGTCAATATCAGATATTGCTTCTTCAAAAAATACCTAAACCCTCAAAATCGTAGTGCGCACCACCGCCATAATTACCTAATATTTTCTCGAGGTCTCTTTCAACAATTACTCCTCTTTCTTTCAATTTTTCCAAAAAAGGTTTAGCTTTTTCAAAGTCCTCTAACACCGGAAAACTTGACTCCCAAGGTTTACTTGTCACAGAAATATTTCCTAAAGCGGCCAGCAATCTTAACTCTAGAAAAACTTCTATCGAAAATCCTTGGTTGAAAAATGTTCCCGGATCTTTTTCCCAATTTTTCAGATATGTCTGGAATTTCTGCTTGTAACCCTCTACACAATCACTGGTCTTTTGTATTGTCCGCTCTATGTGAGTCCATCTTTGATCGTAATCATCAGGTGGAGCAATAAAGTCTATCCAATCTCTAGCAACATAACTTGTTTCTATAACCGACATTGGGCCAAATTATAACAAAGTTATTGGGAATTAATACTTTTAAAGTTATCTTTTTCTTATTGGGGCAATTTTTAAACCGTTTTAAAAAAGAGAGTACTTAGAAGTTCACTTTTTGAACATTAACTTGAAGTAGTACATATGCCAAAGAGCATGGAAGATCGCGATAAAAGAAAAAGCAATGCCTGTTTCAACATGCCAGAAAAGCATATTAAATGGAAGTGGTACGTTAACACCATAGGATATTCTGATAACCAGTAATATTCCAAGTGTTGCAGTTGACAGAAAAAACGTTCCCAGCAAAACATTCCAAAATCTTCGCTGAGTGACAAGTTTCACTTTTCCCTTTTTAACAAGTGCCAAACTCCCTAAATACAAAAGAATGAGTAGTGTTCCAATGAGAGGAAGGTTGTACTCTTTCCCTCCTCCACCCTTTGTGTTCACTATTTCGGCTAAATCTTTCTCTTCCGATTCCTTTTGAGATTCTTTTAGAGAATCAATAAAATCAACACGCTCTTGAGTTGAAAGATTTGTCCAGCCCTCAGGTTCCTCAATACCAAGTGTTTCAAAATATCTTTCAATATCAATTTCTCCCTGATATTTATCTCCACTTTGTGGGTATGCGCCAAGGTTTTCTAAATACGCAAACCTTTCACTGCGGGTCATTGTGTTCCAATTCGATGGCTTAACTACACCAATAATATTAAAAATTTCGTCCGCACCTGTTCCATCCTTTACTGCATATACAGTAGTTGTATTGCTTGTAAACAAGAGTGCTAGGAATATTAGGATTGCTAAAGTTACTCGTTTTTTATTTTTGTTCATAATTCTTATCATAATACAAAAAGTTACAAAGTTCCTGTTTAGATAACCTTAATAATCTTACTGTTTGAAGTTAAATTCTAGTTTGTCTAAGTTGTTTTAAAAAATTTTATATACTTGCTCCCCGGGTAGGTGTCTTTCGTTAAAACTTCAGATCACTTTTTTCTACCCACTGAAACATCCTTCTTCAAGGCTACATTAACAAGTCTTTTATAAGCAAAAGCTTTACCTGATCCTGATTTCAAATAAAGTTCAAAATCTTTGGCCTGCTTAAGTGTTTCAAATGCGCAATACCAGACCAGTTTCCAGGGCCTGTGGGGTTTTGTAGATTTCATTATTCCAGAATTATGCTCTTTCATTCTGACTTCTGGAGATTTTCCAGTATGTCCGTAATAGAATATCTTGGATTTTGAACTTCTAAGAATATATGCATAGAACTCTGGCATAGCCACTCTGTAGCCTTGGCGAAAGATGGCTCCCCGGGTAGGATTCGAACCTACAACCTGCCGATTAACAGTCGGACGCTCTACCATTGAGCTACCGGGGATTATTAAAATTTCTAATTCCTAATTCCTAATTTCTAAATAAGGTTTATTAGGAAATACGAGGAAATTATAGCATTTGAACCTAGCTTATTCCAGGCTTGCAAGACATTTCCATCACTATTTGAGGTTTTCTACAACTACTGAATTATATTTAACAACTCTATCCTCATCATCATGAACTATCTTTGCTTTCAATTTCTCACCTTGCAAAATTTTACTCAACCACAACTTATCATTCTCCCACATCTTGCCATAAGGAATTTGATCTACAGAAAACCACTTTGGTCTCATTTCCTCAGTTTCTTTGGGAATCCCCTTCCACTTACTACAAATAAAAACATAAACTTTCCAATTGCCGCCTGGTTCGAGATAATCCAGCTCTGCCATTTTGATAAGATACTTTTTATCAACAATCACTTCTGCTTCTTCCATAACTTCCCTTACCATAGCATCTTTGATTGTTTCACCTTTTTCAACTTTCCCCCCAAAACCATTCCACTTACCCTTTGCGTACCTTATTTTTTTCATACCCAGACAGACCTCTTTTACCTTGCCACCTTTACCTTTTCTCACCAAATACACTGTCACACCTTTTTTCATAACGCACTCATTATACTCTGGAGGCTGTAAGTAAACCAATGTATAATCAGTCAATGTTCAAAGAATTTAAAAAATTCATCTTAAGAGGTAATTTGATCGATCTGACAATTGGTTTTACTGTAGGTGCAGCTTTTTCTACTTTTGCAAAGTCTCTAGTCACCGACATAATCATGCCGCCAATAAATCTCATCTTAGGTCCCAGTAATTTTGCTAGGCTTTTTATTGTTCTTAGGGAGGGTAAAACACCCGGTCCCTACATATCATCTTCCGAAGCAGCCAATGCCGGAGCAATAATAATTAATCTGGGAGAATTTTTAAATAATCTTCTGACACTTATAGTTGTCGGCTTTGCGATGTTTCTGATCATTAAATTCATCAACAAGCTCAACGAGCAATTAGAAGTAAAGGCAGGAAAGAAAAAGGATACTAAAAAAACTCCTAGTGATAAAAAGTGTCCATATTGTTGGACAACTATCCCCTTCAGAGCAACAAGATGTCCGGCATGTACTTCTGAGCTAAAAGTTAAAAAATTTGAAGGATAAATTTATTCCAAGTAATCTTGTAGCTTTTTTCTTCTGCTGGGGTGTTTGAGCTTTCTCAATGCCTTTGCCTCGATCTGCCTTATTCGTTCACGGGTCACCCCAAAGACTTTTCCAACCTCTTCCAAAGTCATTTGCTTGTTGCCCTCTAAACCAAAACGCAACTTAAGAACTCTCGCTTCTCTGTCTGAAAGAGTTGCCAAAACCTCATCAAGATGGTCCTTAAGAAGCTGTTTGCTGGCCTGATCAACCGGAGAAAGCTGGCTTTCGTCGGGAATGAAATCGCCCAAAAAACTTTCTTTATCCTCACCAACAGGCGCTTCAAGGGATGTAACCTCTTGCGCAATTTTAAAGATTTCCCTGACCCTATCGGCATCCAATTCAACTTCTTCTGCGATCTCCTCAGCTGAGGGTTCTCTACCCATCTCCTGCATGAGTCGTCGGGATGTGCGGTAAAGCTTATTAATTGTCTCGACCATGTGAACCGGGATCCTGATAGTTCTTGCCTGATCGGCAATTGCACGGGTTATCGCCTGCCTTATCCACCAAGTAGCGTAGGTGGAAAACTTATATCCCCTCCTCCAGTCATATTTTTCAACAGCACGAATAAGCCCCTGATTACCTTCCTGAATAAGATCCAAAAGTGACAGGCCTCTCCCGATATATTTTTTGGCAATGGAGACAACCAGTCTTAAATTACTTTCTGTAAGTTTATCTTTTGCAGATTTGTCCTCAGCTTCATATCTTTTTGCAAGCTCAACTTCCTCTTCTGCGGTAAGAAGAGGAACTTTGCCGATCTCCCGAAGATACTGTCTGACAGGATCAGTTGACTCGGCGCCGCTTAGCTTTGAAAGTATCTCTATCTCACGCTCAATCTTCTCTTTTGCCTTCTCATCAGTATCAAGCTCATCTGCAGCAATGGACTCAAAAACATCAACTCCTTCTGCAAGGAGTTTTTCATAAAGTTCTCCAAGCTCTTCGAGTCTAAGTTCCGCATCTGGAAAGACCTCTAATATCTCGTCTTGGGTGAGAAAACCTTGGTCACGTCCGGTTTTGATGAGTTCTTTTACTTTTTTTCTAATCATACCGAAAAAAGGCCCTACGTGTGGCCTTTTGTAATAGTTTTATTATACACGCAAAGTTAATTAGTTCAAGTTCACTCTTCTGCTAATAGAATTGTATATTCTTTTGTAAGCTCAGCAAAGCTTTTTTCAAGTTTTTTAAGCTCGTTACTACTGCCCTTTTTACCTTCCTTGTCTTTTATCTTTTTAGTGATATCCTCAAGCCTTTTTTTAAGATCAAGTTTTTCCAGTTCCTTGACAATAAGCTCCATTTCTTCGACCTCATTCTCTATCCCCAAAGAAACATCAATATCACTTTCATCTTTTAAAAGCATGTCAGAATATGCGCTAAAAAGTTCTTTGGGAATGTGTTCCGCGAAATCTGAAGGTATAAACTTACTGTTTTCTTTTGCATATTCCAAGTAATGTTTTAATATCTTGCTGGGCAAGTTGGAAGTTATCAGTTTTTTTGTTTTTTTATCCTCCAAAGTTTTTAAGTCGTTTTTGAACGACAATGCCAAAAGTCTTTCTTCTAAAAGCTGTCTTCTGGGTTTGTCTGATCCTTCATCCCCCTCACCAAGACTTTTTGAATCCTGAGGCTCAGAACTGGATTTCTCAACCTGCTTTATGACAACATCCTCTGTAACACCCAGTCTTTCCGATACAACTCTAACATAATGAGCCTGAACAATGCTGTCTGAGATCGAAGATAAAATTGGAATAACATCTGAGCTTATTTTCGCTTTTCCGCTCCCAGTGCCTTGATCATATTTTTCAAAGATACTGTCAATTAGATAATCCCAAACGTTTTTTGCATCTTTAAGTTTTTTCTTGTAACCCTCAGGGTCATTATGGGCATAATCGTCAGGATCCTTATAATCAATAAGTTTTGCAACCTTTATCTCAAAATCCTGCCCCTGCAGCACTTTAATTCCCCGCATCGCTGCAGCGTCTCCTGCAAGATCTGCATCTAACGCCAAAATTACTTTATTCGTATATCTGGAAAGAAGTCTTACCTGCTCCTCAGTGATCGCAGAACCCTTAATTGCAACCGCGTTTTTGACACCCACCTGCCAGGAGCTGATCATATCCAGCTCACCCTCAACAATGATTGCCCAACCTTTCTTTTTGATAATGCTTCTGACATGGTTCAGACCATACAGCACATTTGACTTATGATAGACCGGTGTATCTGGTGAGTTTATATATTTTGCAATATCCTTTCTGGAAGACATTATCCTCCCTGCAAACCCCAAAACATTTCCCCGATGGTCATGCAACGGGAAGATGACTCTTCCCCTGAATCTATCAATAACACCACGGCTTGTCTTTACAGCAATTCCAGCTTCAGTAAGATCATCGATAGAATAACCTTTTTTATCAACCAGAAAACTTTTGATCGCAAAGGGGTCGTCAGGACAGAAACCCAATTCGAATTCGTCTATTGTCGAGGTTTTTAAGCGTCTTTTGCTTTTAAGATAATCCAAGGCTTTTTCACCCTTATTGTGCTTCAGAAGAACATATTTATAAAAACGTTTAGCAAGGCTGTTGATCTCAAAAAACTTTTCTTTTTGGCTTTTACGATCACCCGAAATCGGTTTTAATTTAACCCCAACCCTATCAGCTAAAAGTTTTAAAGCTTCATAAAAATCCATTCCTTCATACTCCTGCAAAAAGGTGAAAACATCTCCCGACACACCGCAGCCAAAACATTTATAAATTTGAAGTTCAGGAGAAACCACAAAAGAAGGAAGTTTTTCGCTGTGAAAAGGACAGGGTGCCTTGAAGTTCTTTCCTGCTTTTTTAAGATCAATATATTCACCTATTATAGAAACGATATCGATCTTTTGTTTTATCTCATCAACCTGATCCTGTGCCATTAGTAAAGCAATTTTAACATAAAACCCAAAAACAAAACGAAATCTATTGAGGTCTTTCGAATATCACAGACGAATCATCATTGTATTTAATTTTCCATCCATCGTCTCCTAAAATTTCATAAAAACTTTTTCGCTCATTTCTGTCAAACAAATAATGATAAATGATTTTAAATTTCATCAGCACGCTCTTTGCACTCTGACTGTCTTTCTGAATAGGCAGTAACACTGTGTCGATATCATATTTCTCAAAAATTGACTTATAATCAACACTTCCGTCAACCATCCCTACGTATTCTTTGAACGCATTTGTGCTTTCATTCTCTGGGGCATCTTTTCTATCCCATACGGGCATAAATCCACTAACAAAGACTCTCTTTTCCGGCAATTTCCAATTCAGATACCCACCCCAACCGTATAAAGAAAATATCTCTCCTTCCGGAATATTTTGCTTAATGTAGCCAACCGCATTCATGGGATAACTGCTTTTTTCTGACAAACCAAAACCATTGCCTATGTTTATAAAATAGATCAGAAAAAACAATAAAAATGAAAATATACTCAAAGATCTAAAAACAGCCATCGCGCGTTTACTTGCACCCTTGGTCTTTTTAATTTCTTCAAAGAAATACCCTATAGCATCAATGGTTATCGGCAGACTGACTAAAAGATATAAAGGAAAGTGACGAATAACCAAAAGCCCCATAACAAGGTAAGAAAAATACAAATAAAATCTTGTCTTGCCCACCTTTTCTTTTTGTTTGATGACAAATACAAGCGATATTGCCAGATACAAACCATACACAGTTTTAAAACTGAAAATTATCGGTATCCATTCCAATACTTTCCATCTTAGCTCCCCCATTGACACCTCAGCTGTCACCTGTCTCCAGATATTCAAACCATAAGGATTTACTAAAGTAACCAAAAAACTCAGTAGAAGTAAAAGTAACATTTCTTTGTAAAATTTAAATCTTTTGTCTGCCAGCTGTGCCTTGAAGTCCTTAAATTTCCACAGCGATCTTAAGTTAATTTCCTGTGTGAAATCCATAAATATTAAAAAGGAAAACGTTGCCAGCCCCACCAGAAAACTGCCATGTAAATTCACCCAGAACAAAAAAAATACTGGAATTAGATATCTCACTTTTCTCCACAATCTTTCATTGAAATATAGATACAAAAAAAACGATAGAAAAAGCCAGGAAATGACTTGTGCCCGTATTGCGAAAAAATAAGAAAACGATGTAAGAATAAATACGCAAAGATAGTTAGAGAATATTCCAAAGGGAATTTTTTTGTAAAAATCTGTTCTGGAGGTCTTTGTGGAAAAAAACAATGATAAAAACACAAAAACCGACCACAAAAAAGATAGCCAGATCAGACCTATTCGCGAATAAATGAGATAGATAAAAAGCGCAACACCCCACGCGTGTTCAATAAACTTATAAGACGGCATCGTATACGAATAGGGGTCTGTCATTTTAAAAAATGCAAAACCTTCACGAAATATCAATTCTCCATTTTTCAATCTGTAACCAAAATCCGGATCCAAGCGAACAAAACCTATAGACATAAGCATAAAAAACAATAAAATTGGAACAAAAAAGTGAAACTTACTAATGAATTTTTTAATTAAAATATTTTTTGCCATACTTTTCTGACACCTTATATTAATACAATTTTAAAATCTTATTAAGAAAGAGTGTGTTGTAATTATTAAAAGAAGATAATTTACAATTTTGATAAAAGTGATAGTGAGCGGTGGGTACAGGATTCGAACCTGTGAAGGGATTGCTCCCTCGGGTTTTCAAGACCCGTGCAATTGGCCACTATGCGAACCCACCTTAGAGATATATTATACCAAGCTTATTATTAAAATATATTAAGCCTAATTTAAAATTTTTTAACATTGAACAAATTACGATAAGAACAATGTGCTGACAAATTCACTATGAATTGGTAAGGCGAATAAGAGTCAACACCATAATGATAATATTTTTTAAATCTGATAAATTTAACTTTGCATGTTAAAAAAATTTATAAAAGGTCTCGTTGACAACATCTGTGATACCTTTGTCTCATTCAAAAATGAATTGCTCAAACTAAATCCTTTTATTCCTATATTTATCACCGGCTCTATTATAAGGATATTTTTCACCTTAAGAGCTAATTTCCCTCTTAATGATGGCGGTATGTTTTACAAAATGACCCAAGAGCTAATGGATAATAGCTTCCGTCTTCCAATGTTCACATCTTACAACCACTCAAATATTCCTTTTGCTTATCCACCCCTAGGTTTTTACGCAGCTGGAATTACAAGCAGAGTTTTTAACATAAGTTTAATCAATGTCTTTAGATTCTTACCCTTAATTATAACAATTCTTACAATACCAGCCTTTTATATATATGCAAAAGAACTTTTCCCTAAAAAACTTGCAATCATTTCTGCGTTCATCTTCTCCGTTATTCCCAGAAGTTTTATGTGGCTGATAATGGGTGGTGGTATCACGAGAAGTTTTGGACTCTTATTTTCCTTACTAACACTTTATTTCGCGAAAAAGTACTTCAGAGAACATTCGAAAAAATATCTTTTCTACACAGTTATTTTTGCAGCATTGACAACATCTTCTCATTTGGAATGGTTTTTTTTCACCTGTTACAGTTTGCTATTTATAAATATCCATATAGCAAAAGGTACAAAATTATTAAAAAAGATTATACCAATCATTATCGGCACGTTTTTACTTACGCTACCTTGGTGGTTAACAGTTTTAAATAGATTTGGAGTTGGTCCTTATATGAATTTTCTAAAAGCCGGATCTGTTTATAAAGATATTAAAACTTATCCTCATTTACTGACGCTTTCTTTCACAGACGAGCCTTTTTTAACAATATTCGGCACACTAGGACTTTTGGGATTAATGTTAAGCACCGTAATAAACGGATTCATCCTTATAGTCTGGTTTTTAACTCCCCTACTGATTGCACCTCGCAGCTCTCCAAATTTGATTGTAATACCATTAACATTTTCAGCAGCATTTGCAATTTATCAATTATCACTAATTACGAAAACTAAAGAATTAAAAAGGCAGCAAAGATCAAAAAAAACGCAAAAATTGCGTTTGCTTGTTTTTAAGACGATCACTGCATACCTGGCAATATATACGATCACTTCAACAATATTTTTATCTGAGTTGAGTAACAATTCATACTTCGACTCTATAACCAACGATGAGGTAGAAGCTATGAACTGGGTCAAGGCAAACACTGACCCTTCGAGCAAATTCTTACTGATAACCGACAATTTGAAATGGGGAATGGACACTGTTTCTGAATGGTTTCCGGCAATCTCTAACAGAGAAAGCATTACTACACCCCAAGGTCAAGAATGGATATCAAACAACGAGTTTTATTATAAAGTGTCATTGAATAATAATTTAAAATTGTGTTATACAAAGGGAATTGGTTGCATAGAAAAAATAATGTATGAATATACAAAATTTGATTATGTCTTTATCTATAGATGCAATGACAGAATTCAACTGAACGATATTGCCAATCTTATAAGAAATGAATTATCTAGGTCTGAAAAACACGAATTGGTTTTTGAGAATAAGGATACACAAATATTCAAAATTCTTTAAAGTATATAAAAATACTTTTCAATAATTGTTAATGGTCATAGTTGAAAAAAATGTATTTATTAAAACCAATGTCCAACAAGGAACCATTCAATAACTCCCATTTCAAAGGTTCACAACCACTTATTTCAAAATATACATAATACAAATCTCTATCTAATTCCTGAAGCAATAGTATGTTTTCCCCTACCAAAGTTTTAACTGTGTATCCTTTAGGATCTATTTCAACTATGGAACCAGAAATATTTCGCAAGAATCCATGCACTTCATCTTTTTCAATTTCACATTCCACACCAAGCAAGCGAGCTGGCAAGACAAAGGGGTTTAGACCCAATTTAAAAATAATTTCAAAAAGCTTTTCACCCTCACTCGCTGTATAAAGATAATCTTTTGAGTTCCCAAAAACATATTTCTTTGGAACGGGAATATTCTCTTTTGTCCGAATCATTATCTTATCACCAGAGCTTAAATGCATATACAGTTTTGGGTCGGAAATAATATCAAGTCTTGATCCATATAGTAACGAATAAATAATCAAAGACAGTAATATAAGAATTGTAATTAACTTTCGTTCGATGCGGTTAACACCCACAAGAGATAAATAAGTCAAAGAGGTGAACAAAATATTGAAAGGGGTGATTATCTTTGAAAAATAAAATTCACCTGGAGACAAGGATCTTACAAGTAGTATCTCGAAAACAATTAAAAATGCCCCAATAATGAAAGTTATATACGTTGCGTTTTTATTAATTTTATTGGAACTAACCGCTTTTAATTCATAAAAATATATTAGAAAAAATAAAAACACTGAAGATGTGATGAACTCGTATGAAAAAAGCCCTCCATCAATTGTTGACTTTACAGAAACAAAGGACAATAGACAAAACACACATTTTGACAAAAATCCAAAACATTTATGTTTTGATAAAATCATCCACAAAGACAAGATACCTAAAATTAATACTCCAAACATTAAGCCAACTATTACATATAAAAAACTTGGAAGTATGTTCATAAAAACCAAACCAGTACCCAATTCTGGAGAAGCACGAAACAACAATGATTTTATGGGATAACTTACAATTGGTTTGGCAAAATGATTGTGTGTAAGGGTTGAAAATTCCAATACCCCCTTATAGGAATAAAAACTAAAAAAAGTGTTGATAGGAATCTTGCTCTTGATTAAAAAGTAAACAAAAGTAATTGTACTAAACAAGTTAATAATTAAGAGACTAAAGGCTGTAAAGAAGTAAATTATCTTTTTATTTTTAATACGAACTTCAAAAAAATTGTGAAGAAAGAAAAGAATAATTGAGTAGACAATAAACGCATGTGTTTTTAAAGGAGAAAGACCATTGATAATTAGTTCTGTGTAACCATGCAAATAGTAAATAACAGGTGATTTGAAAAGAATAACTTCAATTATCGTAAAGGTAATCGCATATTTAGTTAATAAAATGAAACTTTTTTTATAACCATTTTTGAGCTTTATCATTACTAATACGGCTTTGCTCTAAAACCTAATTTATAAGCACAAACAACGCTTATTTTGTGAAGCAGATAATTAATTGGAAATGCAAATACAGCAATACGATTAAAGTATGAGATATTGAAAAAGTTTAACAACACAAACGCCATTATCAGATAGTCCAATTGGTCAATTAATGGTAAGGCATTGCCTCTTATTATTTTAAAACGTCTCTTGAGAAAACCTGAAACTGCCGCACCTATGTAGTTTGATGAAATTAATACAGAGGAAACTTTATAATCCGAGATGATTATACCGTATATTAATATACACATTACTGTAATAAACAATCCTACAACGGTCTTCGCACTACCTATTAATCTCCTTCCGTCTATAAAATTTACATTGAAATCAATAGGATAATCCCAAAACCCATATTTATACCTCACAAAATGCCACAAAACATACAAAACGTTAGTGAACCACAATGGAAAAAGCAACTTAATAATTAGAAAAACATGATCGTTCATTTTAAACCACCACTTTACATTTTAGTGTAACAAGAAAAGAAAATATATTACCTTGCAAAATAATATAGAATGTATTTCTTCACCAAGATGTGGAACACTAAGAAAATCATAAAGAATTTTATCCAGTTTATTCTAAATTGTATCTTTTAAAAAGTTGCTTATTGAAATAGTTGTTTAGTCAAAGCACAGACTCGTGAAACAAGAAAGAACAGCTACAAATTGTGTTAATAAAAACAAACAAAACGTGCAAGATCCGTATCTTAAAATATAAAAATTTCATACTTGCAAGTCATAGAATAACACCAAATCCGCAAACGTAGTTTGCGGAGGAGGTGGGATTTACATTCAACTTTGGTTCACCATATTCACCATCGCTCAGTATAAACTTCTCATCCCACACATACAACAAAGGCGGTCTCGCCTTCGTTGAAACTACGGCGAAGCGAAGGCGGAGGAGGTGGGATTCGAACCCACGTAGCCGGTAAGGCTCACGCTTTCCAAGCGTGTGCAATTGGCCGCTATGCGACTCCTCCGAGAATAATTCCGAAGCTATATTATACCTTACTTTTTCTTCACTCCCCAAAGCTCTTCGTAAGTATCTGCCATCTTCTCCCAAGTCTGACCCTGCACCCATTTATAAGCAGCTTCGATCATCGGTTTTGCTTTTTCGGGATGGTCAAGATAATACTTGATTTTCTCTGCCAATTTCTCAGGGTCTTTTTCAACAACGATCCAATCCTTAAAAGGAGTCATCATCAAGTAATCCTTTTTAATTTCGTTATTATAAGTGGCAATAACTAGTTTCTTGTTAGCAAAAGCTTCTAATATCGCTAAATATCTGTTAACGAAAGCAATTTTTGATTTATTGAAAAAAGGTACTACGTCTCTAACGAAACCCTTAGTTTTTGTTAACTTATCTGCATCCTTTTTATATTCTCCATCACCTAAGACTACTACTCTTATCTTAGTGTCATACTTACTTTTTAAAATTTTAATAGACTCCAGATATTCAGCTATTCCAGTCTGATCACTTAATCTACTGGCGAAGACAGCATCGTAAATAATTTTTGTCTTTTTAGGTAAAAAATCTTTTATATCCACAGCTCCATAAGTAATTTTATCTAGTTTGACTCCGTACCATTTCTCGATAAATTCACCCACACCTATCCAACCCTTAACTAAAGAGTTCGTTAATTTCTTTTGTAATATTGTAATTTTTCTCAGTGGGAATTCAGAATATCCATGGAAGGTCATATACACATTTTTAAAGGGAAACAATAAGCGAAAAGGTAAATACCACAGAAATACGTCGTGAACGTGTACAATATCACTTTTCCTTATCAAAGGTATAAATCTCAACAATTTTATCCAAATGATAATCAAACCAAAAAAACGAATCTTCGGATAACTGATCCTGTATACATTTATACCATATTGAGATTCGAAAAATTTAACACCCACATCATGTCTTTCAGCAACTAAACTTATTTCATAATCTCTTTCAAGCAATACCTTTTTTAACTCAAAAATGTGTTTTTCAACCCCACCTACATGGGGATAATATAGTCTTGATATAAACAATAATTTCTTTTTCATTGTTACACTTTTATATTTTCTTTTACATTAAATTATAGTTGACTTACGAATGCAAATTAAATCAATATTAAATATGCAAGATAGGTTTATACACATATTCACTTCATTTAGAGTTTTTGTTATTGTTTTTTTACTATTTCTCTCAAGTATTACTCCTGCTTCTGCAAATGAACAACCTTTCTTCGAAGACAATCTCGACGCTGTTGATTTGAACGAATGGACAATAACTTACAGAGAGAATTTTTGCTATTACAAATGGCCATGGTTAAATCAGAATGGCAAGTTAGGAATAATTATCAATCAAAAAAGTTGCTGGTCTTTTGCCGTACCAAACTCACTTTCAATACCGGAAAACGCTAACTACAAATTCGAGGTCAATATTACTTTTCCTGACACTATTAACCAAGATAGAAGTGTTGCCTTCAAATACAACTCTAATGAACTTAACCGTTATGCTCTACATTTTATTCCTCGTGAAATCGACGGTGTGGTTGTCTACGGATTTGGGTACGAAAAAATTGTCGCAGGAAAAGGAGTGTCACCTACAGGAGAATATTACCAGTATCCATTTGAAAAAGACAAAGAATACCATTTTGAATTTTATGTACAAAGACCTAATATAAGAATTTTAGTCAACGAAGTTGGAAACCCTACAGATCAAACTGAATTCTTGATACCAGAATCTGAAATAACTTTTCCAAACAAATCTATTGGCCTAAAAGGGGCATCTGGTGGTATTGGTTACTCGGAAGTCTGGTTTGATAATATTAAAGTCACTCTTCTTGATGAAAACCCTCCGGAAGAACCAAAACAACTGGATGTGATCGACTATAAACAATACCAGAACCCATGGGGAAATGACCTTTATGATCACAGTGATTCAACCAATCCTACGATCTCCCGTTGGGGATGTGCTCTTACCTCGGCTGCAATGGTTTTGGACTATCATGGTCTCACAGTAGACCCAAGATCGTTAAACGAGTGGCTGAAAACCCAACCCGACGGATATAACAGATATCACGGAATAATGTGGACAGCAGTCACACGTTATACAAAGTTGCACAACAAAACCCTCGAGTTTGCGTACCTTGACTATGCAGATAGCACTTTTAAAAGCGAGATCGAGTCGGATAGGCCTCCAATAATTAAACTGTCAAATAAATACGGAGGGAATCATTTTATTGTCGGAAAGGGTTTGACCAACCAAACAAGTGATTTCACTATTAACGACCCTGGTAGTAGTGATCACCCCTATTTGTCTGATGCAAACAATTACTGGGGAAGCAGTCTTAAAATAGGCCGGTTTAAGCCCACGAATTCTGATCTTTCCTACATTGTTGCAATGTTAAATGAGGATTTTGATATGACCTTCAGAAAAGATGGCAATCCGGTAGATGAGTTCTTTTACCAAGAAGAGGAAGCATATCTAGATCCCGACGATCCGGATAACAGCACCGAAGGAGAAACGTTAAATGCACTTTGGTATCCAAAACCTGAAAATGGCAATTATTCTTTTGAGGTCTCAGGTGATGGGTTTTATCAGCTTGATATTTATTACTATGACAGAAATGGAAATGTAAAAATGGAGACAATATACGGATACCTCCCCCACGGTGAAACTGATACTTATTATCTTTCTTACAATAAGGATAGCGTCAGCGACATATCTGCACACTCTGCAGAGGAGCGCTTTTTTGAAAGCATGGAAAGGATTTGCTCAACCAAAGGAATTATCAGAAACGGACTTTGCCAATCAATAATCAGTCTTACCAAAAACGCTATCAAAATTGGAGACCGAGACAATATATTTACTGCTCAAGTTCTTTTAGATTTGGTGATAGACAGAGTTAACTTTAATACTCCAAAAAACATCAATGAGCAGTTGGCAACCTATATCCTCAGCGTAGTAAAAACGATCAGACAAAATCTGTTTACTTAAACAGTTTATAAAACCTACTACTTTTTAAAAGACTGTCAATTCTTTTTACGGTATACCCCTCTATCCCCGAACCATTTGCTGATGCCTGCTTGTCATAAAAAGTAAACCTAAAAACATTATAAAAGTTCAATAATATAAACCCTGAAATCGTAATTATCAAAAACTTATAACCCAGCTTATTTCTAAACACTTTCACCAACTCTCCGAAAATCAGTCCAAAAAAGATAAACGATGATATATACATCCTCCCCCCGTATGCTGCGGCCGGCCAGCCTCTTTGCAAAGTTATTATCACAATCTGTCCTGCAAAAAAAATAAACGCAAGATTGTAGTAAATATTGCTGTTTCTTTTATACAAAAGATAAAAGTAGTAAAAAAATATCGGGATCAGAATGGGAGTCTTTGTAAAAAGCCCGTTCATTGGATCAATAAGACTCCCCAAAATACTGACCCCTCTTTCACCGGTAAAAGTTTGTGTAAATTCCTGAATATATTTATAACTAGATAGCGAGCCGCTATTTGCATGGATCTGTACAACCAAAAGACTTACAGTTATCAAAAAACCTAATGTAAAACTTAACATATTTTTAACAATAATAGAAAAGTCTTTCTTAATATCATGATTTTTCAAAAGATAAATTGCATAAATTTCTGCCACTAATCCATCCTGCGGACGATTGGCAGTAGATAGCCCAGTTATTAATCCAAGCAAAAATGGCTTTTTACTGTCATATTTAAAAAACACAAGAATATAAAAGAAAGCGGTCGTAAGAAAAAACGAAGCAAAGTGAGAATTTAATACATTATAGCTTCCGTAATAGAAAAGTGTCGTTGTTAAAAATAGTCCTACAACAGTAATTCTTGCAACAGTCTTACTTTTAGTGAATTTTTGTATCAAAAGTTCCAAAAAACGCAGCCCGATAAATGTGTAAACAATGGCTCCTATTCCGGAGGTTATTTGATAAATATCTGAATAACCGTTGGGGTGAAGACTCAATCCAAAAAGCTGGCCCAAATTGGCAATAAAATGAGCCGTTAAATAAAAAGGCAGAAGCAGAAACGCCATCCCGGGACTAAAATGATTAACCACTTCTTCGGTCTCACTAGTTTGTGTAAAACCAATTTTTGCAACTTTTGGGTTGTCAGAGTTATTGTTCTGGGGAGAATAGAAATGTTTGAATTCATTGGTATTATCCCAGTCCCCATCAAAAACCCAGCTGTGAAGATGTGCCCAGTAGCCGATCCCGTCGCCGTAAACCGCCTGACCGGCAGCAATATAGTGCAGAATAAAAACCACTGAAGCAAAGATAAAAAGAGCAGGGTATGTAAGCTTAATAAAATTTTTCATTTACTTACCAGCTCCCGCCACCGCCGCCGCCAAAACCTCCTCCGGAGGACCCGCCCGAAAACCCGGAGCCTCCCGACCAGCTCCCCGAACCCGACCACTTCCCCCCAGGTGCTGTCATCATAGATCTCGTAACACCTGACTGAAAACTTCTGAAATTAGTTGAAAAAGCAGAAGTTGTAAATCCGTAAGTATAGCTCGGTGGCCTAACCCCCAAACCGCTCATGTCCTTGGTCAGCTTATCTACAACCCCGAGAGATATCGCCAAAGGAAGCATCTCTTCCAAAAATAATTTCTTCTCCTGAATCTCATATCTCCACTCACCTTTCCGCAGATAAAATCTTAATCCCTCAGCTTGTCTTGCATACATATAGCCCTTGGCAGTTTTTCTGGGCATAAAGTAAGCAATAAAAATACCAGGCAAAAAGGTTATGATAGAAATAACCATCGGACCAAAATTACCGGTTAAAGTAACAAAAGTCAACGTTAACCCTGTTACTATTAAAAAGATCAAAACAAAAAGACCTATCCACTTTGTTCTAACCTTATCCGGATTTCCGTCAAAATAACCTCTTTCAGATAAACCTTCGTAAAGCATCTTCTTAAATCTCGGCAGGCTCGTATAAAAATGCTCTTCCAGTGCGGTATTGAGTACATATTCTTTTTTGATAAGAAGTTTTCTGGCCTCGTTCAGCTTATCTTTTTTTCCTTTAAAGATCTTTTCTGCTTTAGAGACAGAATCATGAACAACGTTACTTCTAAATATCTCTTTCAAAAGAAGCTTCTGGTAATCCCGTAAATTACTTTGGTCTTTATCATCTTTGACAAAAGCATAAGTGTCCTTTTTAAGCCATCCTCCTGACTCTACCCTAACAATTTTCATATAACCCAACCTGGAAAGTTCAACTATTTCTGCCATCACATCTTCAATGTCCACCTTTTCATCAACGATAGTGCCCGCTTCTGACGGGGTGAGATCATCAATAGGATGATAGATCAAAGGAATGTGTTCACGGGCAAATATTGACTTATTCTTAGACTCCTTTTTCTCTGGTTCATAATAAACCGCATCAGCCGTAAATTTTTTATCTCTGCCCTTTTTGAACCAAAACCACAACATCATCACTATCGGCAAAAATGCCATAGGATAACCCCAATTGTCTTTAAGTGTTTTGGCCGAGCTTTCAATTTTCGTCGGAAAAACAAGTTGACTATCTTTATCAAGGGTGAAAACCACAGTAAGATCCTTACCTGAACCTAAAGTTGCCTCAGAAGTCACCAAATAATTATCATCCTCGCCTGTTATTGCACAATTGCCCTGAACTGACCCGACTGCTCCCGCATAGCACTTCGCATCGGCAACTTTTGCATATTCAGAAACAAAGCCAGCAGTGGTTTTTGCAATACTGGTGTCCCATTCACTCCCTGTCACGTTCCAATAAACCTCGTCATAATTATCAAAACGTCTGACAACATCCTTCAGTGTATAGTTAATCACATATATTTGCTGTCCTGTTATTGTTCTGTTGGGATCACCGATCTTTAACTCAACCGATCTGCCAAACTTACTTGTTTGAACCTTTAGATCATTACCCTGACCATCTGTAATCCCCAAAAGATCAAATTCAGCATTAATCGTTCTTCCCCGGGCTGAATATATAACGGGGACTATCCTGAATATGCCATGTTTGGGGACATTGAAATCTGCAATTATTTTTTCTGTAACTACAAGGTCTGTATTTTTTTGCAAAACAATTTCACTGTCAAAACTGTTTATCTCATAATCATATGCCGCATGGATATTGGTTGGGATAAATAGAAAAAATATGGTAAAAACCAGCAGTGTATAAGTATGTAAGATTTTTCTTCTCACAAGAAAATTATATCAGACAAGTAAATTGTAATTTTGCTTTGAAGATCTTAATACATCAAGGGCTGAAGAAATTCTTACTTTTTTTTCTTTTCCTTTTTCTCCTCTTGTCTTTTTTCCCAAGCTTTCAGCTCTTCACGGGCCTGCCGAAGCATTTGCTGCTCTCTTTTTGAAAGCTTTCTTATTGCATTGGCATAGGTAAACCAGCTCGACTCCTCAAAACCAATTGCCTCGCCCTCTGCACCTGACTTTTCCCTCAATAGATAGTAAATATGCCTTAAGGGATAAGTTTTATCCTTTAGAGTAGTAGCCCCCCCTGCCCGACCAGCCTCTTCCAAAACCTGAACAGTCATACCACCCTTTTCCCCCATCATCCGAAGTGCTGCTCTTGCAGATGATTCTCCCTTTCTTACTATGGTATTGGGAAACTCCCAATTATCCTCTTCCATATTTTTGACCAAGAACCATTTCTTTTTGTTACCACGCAGTTTTTTAAATAAAACAACCGAAGAAATGATAACCATGTTTTTATTAAGAACAGACACTGCTCCCTTGTTACTTCTATTCGCCATGTAAGTATTATATCAAATTCAAAAAAACAGTCCTAAACAAGGTTTGGACGTAACTACATAAACATTGCGAGTTTCCTTTTTTTCAAATTACCGAAATTTCTCTGGAAACTCATCCATTGCAATCGTTACTCCATCGAGAATCACTTCTTCGGGAGAAAGAGTCTGATCCCCAGAAAGCCACTTTACTGTATCTCTGGCCAATTTTCTAAAAAGAAGCCTATCTGATATACCCATTGGTACCCCCCGCACTTCTTCTAGATAACAAGTCATTCTATCTACCTGTTTATTAAAAAGCCTTTCACTCATTTTGACTAGATTTATTCTAAATCTTCATGAAATATTTTTTCAGCGGTGGGTACAGGATTCGAACCTGTGAAGGGCGTGAAGCCCTCGAGTTTTCGAAACTCGTGCAATTGGCCACTATGCGAACCCACCAAGTGTACGCCTGGGAGGAGTTGAACCTCCAACCTTTTGATCCGCAATCAAACGCTCTATCCATTGAGCTACAGGCGCTTACTAATTTAAATTGCACTCTCTATCCGCCTACTCTGCATAAGTGCTCTTGCTACCAAGAATGTAAACCTCGGTAGCAAGCAAGCTCTGTTCAGGGTTGAACTACGAGAGCACAACTTATTAACTATATATTTTATCATTAGCAAGAACAGTTCGTAGAGTTTTGAAGCAAATTTATTTATTTCCGGGGATCTTTTCAGAAAACCAGTTGGCAGCCTTTTCCAAATTTGAAGGTGGAACATCCTCCTCTGGAATATATTCTTCTAATACCTCGCTTATCTTTTTCTTGTCCTTACTATCAACAACTAGCTCTAACCTTCCGGGGAAATTCACAGTCTGAAAGATCAAAAGATCTGACCCGAACCTTTTACCAAACCAGTATCTAACCAAAAAATCCATTTCTGCAAAACTTTCCGCCATTTTCACTCCCCTGTTGGTGATCGCATATTTTATTTTTTGAGGCTTTACTGTGCTTAATATATAAAAGAGGAACAGGATCGAAATTATTAGAATGACAGGCATTACACCTTCAACTATATAAAGGATCAGGCAAAAAACTATGGAAATTGCGATCAAAGAGATCCAAAACTCCCTTTTCCTTTCCTTGAACGGCCGCTCAGGCGCTTCCCACTCGAAAAGTACTTTTTCTTTCTCGTACTTTGGGAGCTTTCCCGTTTGTTTATCCTGAGATTCTTCTCTAGGCTGATCTTTTTCTTCCGGCATTTCAATAATACTACTCCATCTTACTACATTTCATTTAAAAAATTCCATAGCCATCAAAAGACTGATATAATAGTGAAGGTTTTGGAGGTGTCGCATAGTGGTCAATTGCACAGGTTTGCTAAACCTGATCCGTATTCCGGATGCGTGGGTTCGAATCCCACCACCTCCGCAACGGAAATACCCTATTTAAATATTAAAAAACAAATTTTAAAATGGAGAATCGCGATGTAAATACTGATAGACCATTCCGAGAAAATTGGCGAGAATCACCAGAACAACAACAAAAAAGACAGGAATATTTTGAAAATCTTCCATTTAACGAAAAAGTCTTCAGAGATGTTCTTAAAAAGTTAAAAGAAATCGGTTACTTTGGTAAGGGTAACTTTGAACCCGAGACAGTTGATTTAGATAGAGTAATTGACCCTCCTATTGGGAAAACTGGACTTGGAAAAACTGGAGGAAAAATGAGCGTAATGGAATTAACCGAAGGAGGAAATAGACATCAAAATTTTTGGGCTTGTCAAGGTGAAGGTCGCGAGAAAGGATATGAAGTTCCAAAAGATCAAATACACTTAACCATTAATGATTCTGGCTATTTAACGGGTGGTGTATCAACGTATAGATTCGAGAGGACCGAAGACGGGTTAAAATTAAAAGGAGTAGACGAACACGTTCGTAGATGATAAGTTTTAGCAATAATCTGCAACAATTTGTTTGAATTACCAATAAAATACCTACTTTGCCACAGTTAATCCCCATATAACTTTTGCACCGTTTCGCTTTAATACCTTGCATGCTTCTCTGATCGTTGAGCCAGTCGTGTAAACGTCATCTATTAATATATATGGGTATTTAGAATTTTGTATTTGGTATTTAGGATTTAAATTAAATATACCTCTAACATTCTTCTTCCTCTCCTCTTCTATTAGATCGGCTTGAGGTTTAGTTTGTTTAATTCTTATTAAAAGATCCGGAATTAGTTTCCAGTTCGTTTTTTCAGAAATAGCTTCTGCAAGAACTTCAGCCTGATTGAAACCTCTCCAGTTCTGTCTTTTTTTATGTAAAGGTATTGGCACAAGATAAGCATCTTTAGGGAGTGCATTAATTTCGACCTTTAAATATTGGGCAAGCTCTCTTGAAATGTCTTTTGAGACATCTTTGGCAAAACGGAATTTTAGAGCTTTGATAAGCTTTTTTGTAACTCCCTTATACTCCCAAACAGAGACCAGACCATTCAATCCCAACGGTTTTTTGCATTTAATATGCGTCATTCCATCGATCGAAGATCTCTCACACATTGGACAGATTTTTTTTGCCAGAAACAATTTTGATGCACAATTGCCACACAAATAATTACCTGTTACGTCACATCCCAAACACTTTTTTGGAAATAAAATGTCAATTAAACTCATCTAATGTAAAATATAAAATACGGAGTAAAAAGGTTAAAGGGTAAAAAGGTGAATATTATGAAAATAATCAACAAAAAGGCAAATTATAACTACGTACCACAGGAACGTTATGAAGCAGGAATCGCACTTTCTGGCAAGGAGGTTAAAGCGTTCCGGAAAGGCGCAGTTGATCTAAGCAGTGCTTACGGCAAAGTGATAAATGATGAAATGTATCTTGTCGGAGCTAACTTTTCGGTCGACGAAAATCCAGCAAGAAGCAGGAAATTACTGCTTCACAGAAAAGAAATAGTATCAATTTTGACCAAAATCAAGGCCAAAAGTTTGACTTTAGTGCCTACTAAAATGTATAATAAGAAACGTTTGATAAAGTTAGAGCTCGCGCTGGCCAAGCCTAAAAAGCAGTTTAGTAAAAAGGAAAGTAAAAAACGTGCTGACTTGGACCGCGAAGCTGAAAGAGAACTAAGACAAGACAAAATGGATTTTCAGAAGGAAAATAGAAGTTGATTTTGAAAATTGGAAATTGATAATAGACAGCGCGGCTGGTGCAGGGCCAGTTAGATAGTTTTAAAACATCTAACGGCCCCGTTGGATGCGCAAAGCGTTATCCTACCGGGGGGACGAATTAGGTCTCGACGGGAAATGCTCTTTAAAACTTGCAAGCCGAGTTTGACTCACACTCGCAAAAATGGGTTAAAAAAATAAACGCAAATCGAAACGATTCGCGTCTCGCCAGAGCCTGGGCTCTTCTAAAGAGCATGGGCAAAGGAATGGACAGCTATGCTGCTCCAGCTTTAGCTTATAGCTAACGAGTGTCTCTCGGATTTGTCTCTCAACCAAGCCGAGCAGGCATCAACCAGTTGAGATATAACTAATGATCAATGGTTGATGGTTAATAGTTGAATATAAATCATCCTTACTTTAGGTTTTCTTGTTGGCAAGATCAAACTTAAAGGAAATCAAAACCGCCAACTAAGCTTGTAGAAAGGTTTTTAAGATATTTTTCGGACGCGGGTTCGACTCCCGCCGTCTCCACTACTTCGCCCCGATTTAAATCGGGGCTACGAAGTGCATAGCACTTTGCTATCGAAGTAGTGTCCTTCGAAGTCCTATTCTTGGGACGAAGTAGGACTTTTTTTTATCATCTAGTCTCTGTCGGAGTTCCGAAGTGTACAGCACCCTTTTTGAAGAAGTGCTCTGCGAAGCTTCAGCGAAGTAGAGCTATAATTAATTGTGTACTGCGTTTATATTCTGAAATTAAAAGACGGTTCCTACTATACTGGGTATTCCAACAGCCTCAAACAAAGAATTAGTGAACACAAAAGAGGAATAGTAAATACAACTAAAAACCTTTTACCTGTCACTTTGGTTTTTTATGCAGCATTTACTTCTAAAAAAAAGGCATTAGAATTTGAAAAATACATAAAAAAAGGCTCTGGTTTCGCTTTCAGAAACAAAAGGTTAATCTCCTAAATGCTTGAGTTCAATTAAAAGGAGTTTACCGCCAGTGAGAACGATCGCTTTCCTTTCACTCTCTGATACGATCACACTTTTCCCTTCCCCTAAACTATCTGATATATATTGGGCAACATATTCACCTTCTTTGTCCAAAACTACGATCCTCTTATCTTCCGGCTCAAGTATATATAAATAGTTACTTTCTTCATCAGTAAAGATCGATACCCCACTATCTAACGGAGGGAATAAACCTTCTACATCAAAGTTTATTTCATTGCCCAACGAAAATCTCAAAATTTCTCCGTCATTATTAAGTACCCAAATGTTCCCATCAATTGCCATAGAGGTTGCAGATAAAAAATCGGGTTCTATCCCCTCAGAAAGCCATTCACTCTTATCCGAAAACCCCTCGTCCGAGCCTGCAATTCTCCAAATTTGAGAGTCCTTTTTTGTCAAAACATAGATATTGCCGGCAAAGGCAGAGATAAGATCATCGTCCGAAAAACCTTCTTCAACAACCTCCTTTTCATCCAACGACACTTCATATACCTTTCCCTTCTCAAGAACAAAAAATCTGTCCACATATATTGCTGCTATTTTCGGACTATCAAGTTCTTCATCGCCAGCAATAATATCGGTGCTTTTATTTCTGATCTCAATTGAGACAAGTCTCTCGTTTTGCCCATCTAAAACTAGCATTAGTTCATCAGATGAAGAGAGCGAACTACCAGAAAAACCTTCCGATAAAAGCGCTAGATCAAGATAAAGCTCTGGTTCGATCCTATACTCACCTAATATTTTTGATTCGTTCTCACTGATCTTGTTTTGCAGGTCATACACTTCAGGATAAGTTATTTCCTTTTCCAAAAGAATGGCGACTTTTTCTTTGCTTTGATTAAAAAGCTCTCGGGAACGAACGGGATTAAGCTCATATAGATCTATTGCCTCATCAAGAAAATGTTCCGCCTCCGATATTGTATCCTCAAACAATGCTCTGCGATCTCTTTTCTGCTTTGTCCTTATCCCAAAAACAATACTGACTATAAGTAAGATCAGAAGTATGGATCCAACAGAAACAGCCGTCCGTCTTCTTTTTGACACTGCCTCGTCAACCTCTCTCCCTTTTATTCGAATACTCTGTGAGGCAAGCTTTGATAGCAACCTTTCCACAATGGAAGTTTTTTTTGACAAAGGCTGTTTTTGATCAGGTTTTAAAACCTGATCACTGGCTTGTGCTAAATCCTCTCTGTGATCTTCAGTAGAATTAGCGACTGGTTCAATATCTTCTTTCTCATTAAATTGAATAAATACAGCTCCCGACCGACTGCTGTCATCTAAAGATCTTATGCTTGGAATGATCGCTTCGGCAATATCATCCAAATCCTTCTTGGCAAGTGCTTCCACTAACAATGTTGTTGATACATTTTTCCGAAGATCACCTGATCCGACCACAAGCATGTCACCTGTATCCGGACGTCCGGAAGCAGAAACGATACTGTCTCTTCCCTCAATGATCTTTACCAAAACACCTTTTCGGAAAAGGTATACGAAAGACCCTCCGTTCACTACACAATAGACAATACCGTTTATAAAAACTGCAATAGCGATCTCTATGTCCAAATCCCCTAGTCGCAGTTCCTCGCTTATTTTATTGACAGCATCCTTTAAGGCAGTAAACGCTGATTTATCGGTATTTCCATAATATTCCTCGTGTATTCTCGTCAGCACTTCCCGTGCCATGAGAACCTTGTCAACCTCTTGTTCACCTTCCGAAATGACACTCTCACCAGAGATAACCGCAAAAGATCTTCCTCTTTTTGATAACTTTATCTCGTCAGAAGGAGTGTAGTCATGCACCTGAACCCAACCTTGTCCTTCACCATTACCAAAAGCTTTGGCAGAAGAGATTATAAAATCCATAAGTCTTATCCTAATTATACAAATAACCTACAATAAAACTACAGAAGATATGAGAACTCCAAGTGAAGCAAGCATATGAATATAAGAAACTGCAACTATAAATTCATCCAATTCAACATCCAACGTCTCTGTCATTAGCTTTGCCTGTTTTACAACTACAGCAGAAAAAATAACGTATATGCCCAAAAAGATAAGTATTGCAGTTTTTCCTGCTATCCAAAGATCTGCAACCACTGTTTCTATTAAATCCATTTAATATTTTCCAAAAAAATGCAAATGTTTCAAAGGTTATCTAACCCTTCCTTCAATTTTCTCCTGCTCTTCTTCAACTCTCAGATCCCTCAATATCCTTGCGACAATATCCGGGTTGGGTATTGCCTCAAAAAGTATGTGCGGAACCTCAGCAGATGTTTGTATCTCAACATCACCAAAATTGAAATAGGTTCTTACAGCGCCTCCTATCTTTACGGTCACATCTTCAATTTTATCAATGTTTGCATCGGTAAGTTCCCGGTATATCAGGTTGTGAAAATCCACCTCTATTATCCGCTCATCTGTTACAATGTTCACATTGAAAAACCAGGACAGGAATTCTTCAAAGACAAATGCTGTGGTTATCATATACCAAATGATCGTTAATATTATCTGATAATTCATAGGAAGATATTCAAAAAAAGGCATAACCGACAAAAATGCCGGAGATATGATCATCACAAAAGCTATAATTATCGGTTTCACATTGGTAAGCGGATGACGGCGTAAAAGAAGTATTATCTCCTCCTCCGGGTCTTTATTGGCAAATTTCACTTTATCCGGATAATACAAAAATGAAGAAAGGGGGTTATTGGTTCTTTTTGGAACAGAAGATGTGAACTCCCTGATGTTTTTTTCCAATCTCTTCTTTCTTTTCAGACCACGAGTTTTCTCAGCATCAGAATTTTCAGTTTTTCTATTCTTAACAGTCCCCGAAGCTTTTTTAAATTTTCTGTAAACCGTGAAGTCTTCCTCTGTTTTTGATGTATCTGACATATGAGAATTATATCATCAACGATTATCAAATGATCGGCAGGGTATTAACTTACTCAAAGCTTTTCAACATTAAAAAGCGTGCTTTTTAATCCTATATAGCCGGGGGCGCGAAGATTGAAAGCTTTTTTGAATTCTTCTCCCGACATTGTTGCGCTGCCTTTATTAGTTGAAAAGCTAACGGTCTGGGTCGTCCCGCCATTTGAATAAACCACGGAAACTCCACTCACCGAAGTGTAGCCTCCAATTGAAGCAAGTTCCCCTATTGAATACGGGTTACCTCCCCAGCATCCTGTATCAACAGGTGATATCCTTCCAACATCACCACCGCCTTTATACAAAACGTGCCATGCATTTAAGATGTCTGACATCTCTTCGTTTGTCAGCCAGGGACTGTTTCTACCGCAGGATTCGCCCGATCGCTTTTTATACCAACCCTTATAAAACCAGGGTGAGCCGGCAATTTTTTCGTAAGCCGTATCCGGCCAATTGCCAGATGCATCCTTTATTCCGTTCCATCCCCAATTGCTGATAGTAAATCCGCCCGAAGTGGAAGCATAATAGGTCTTTGCAGGAACCCCGCCTGTTGTCAAAACCCAGCCCCTTGTTGCCCGCACTGCCTCCGCCCATTTTCCGCTTTTCAGCTGTGGCTTATACACTTGACAGGATTCAGTTGCACAGATCGTCCCTGAACCTCCTCCTGTGACTGCCAGTGCATATGTCCTTGCAGCAACAGCTTGAGCTTTAAGTGCCTCAAAACCACCCTTATCCCCCCAGCTTTCCGGAACTTCATAGATCCCCAAAAGATAATTGTCCTCAAAGGAGATCGTTCCGTAACCGCTGACATTTATCGTTGCCGGAATCGGATATCCTTTATTCAGCTCAGTACCCTGATAATAGGCGGATAAAATTTGCTCTGCTGATTGACCCGACTGACTTCGTCCCAACGCACCATATTGGCTCATCCCTGTCCTGTGAGGAGCACCGAAAGAAAAGGCTGCAAAAGCCGGCCGGAAACCCGGATCGCAGAAATTACTTGAACCGGGTGGTCCGCTGCATGGTTCAAGTGTTGGCGGGGTATCACCTATCGATGTCTGAAAACCTGCCGCCTTAAGTGCCATCAACTCTTGTTGTTTGCCGGAAAGCTCCGTCAGATAGCTTTCAACCTTTTCAACCTCTCCTTCCAAAAACTCCTCCCTTTGGGAAACTGATGATCTCACCTGAGCCAGTCTTTCTTTCTGGCTTTGAAGATTTTCTTTATCTTTTTCAAGCTGGATCAGATCAACCACATAACTTTCCATTATTTTCCTGTCCTCATCAATTGCTTTTTGCCTTAGGGCAATTTCGCGAAATGCCTCAGACGCATGCTTTGAAGAAAGAAATGGCAGAAGCGGATCATAAATTCGGATGAAACGATAATGATTTTCTGTCTTTTCCTTAAAGATCTCTTGGGCATAAGCAAGGTCCTCTTCCCTCCCCTGGATATCCTGCTCAACTCCCTCCAGCTGATCAGAAAGATCGGCAATCTCTGCAGCTAAATTCTTAAGCTGGGTACGAAGATCATCCAGCTCCTGCTTGTTGTATTCATGGGCCGGTTTCAGCGCATCGATCTCCCTTTGAATCTCTGCTATGCGGCAGTCATAATCTGTATCGGGGCAACTTGATGCGCTTGCGCTAAGGGTAAAAAGGTAAAAGAGTAAAAAAGTAAAAGTAATTAATACAACAAACGGAATTAATCCTGCAACTTTACTCTTTCTAATTGTTAATAATTTCATTTCTTAGATATTATTCTTGATTCATAAATCTTAAATCATAAATCCTAAATCTTTAATCTAATTTTTCACTATGCTTTATACACTTTATCTTATGCTCTTTGTATTATGCTCTATGCTCTATATCAGTAAAATTATACCAATTACTGTATATATAGATAGTATCTGCAAAGCTCTTTATGAATAGGACGCGATACATTCCGGAATGAACGTGATCTGGAATGAGCAACGAAACAAACAGAATTAGATTTCTAACATCACATTTCA
>JAFGPD010000037.1 GCA_016926185.1 Candidatus Woesebacteria bacterium
TCAGTTTATTATAATGCGGGATGGTGTAATGGTAGCACGCTGCTCTCTGGAAGCAGAAATTGGGGTTCAAATCCCTGTCCCGCAGCCAGTTTGGACGCTTAGTGACCCATGTCTCTAGAAAAGCCCATGTTTTCCCTCAAATCTCCACATTTCTATCCCAACATTCGTACCACACGCTCACCTTCCGGAAAAAGACCGTAAAATAGGTATATTTTTATTAGTTGTTTCCGAAACATCACCTTTTTAACATCCAATAATCACCCTGAACGCTAAGGCTAAGGTTCCCCGTCCTAATTACCTAGTCAACGTGGATTTGAACCAAATAGACCCATAGGAGTAAAGTCTTGAATATCTATACAATATTGTTGTATAATATGCATATGAGTACACAGCTTATTCCACCTGCTCAGAAAAAACTACTTGGTATCTTTCTGGAAAATCCGGAGAGTGAATATTATACAAATGAACTTATTCGGATAACCGGAGAGTATCCCAACACTGTTCAATATGCTTTAAGTTCGCTAAAAGAACAAAAGCTGCTAAAAACGAAAAGGGTTAATAATAAGAAATTTTACTGGTTAAATGAATCCAACCCCATTCTTAATGAGATAAAAGAGATTCTTATCAAAAAGGGTATCATAAACCAGTCTACGCGAGAGCAGTCGCTTTCAGGATGGATAAAACTATTAAATCGTGAAGCTTCGTTGGCATTTCAGGCAGAAACCCCGTTAGTAAATCGAGATATTCTTCCACAAGTCATTGACTACTCTATAAAAAACTTTTGGTATAACGGTATTACTTACGGAGTTTACTATCAACAGGAAGAACTGAAAGAGCTGGCAGATGCGGTGCATACTAAGATACAAGAAGATCCTAAATTTGTTGATACTAATGTTAAAAACTGTTACTCCTTAGGAAAAGAACTCCTGCAAATTTCTGAGAATATAAAGCTGAAAGAGCTGAAAAAGTTATCAAACAAAGAATTGTTATATTTACTATCAAATTTCAGAAGCACTTACCAGAAGTTCTTACCATACCTTGTCTATCCTCATGCTATAGAACGCTATTTCATTGGCAAAATAAAGGAAGAACTAAAAACATCTTTAAGTAAAGTTAAAAGACATAGTGAGTTTGAAGAAATGTTAAATACATTAACTTCTCCGGTAAATCATGATATTGAGGAACAAATCGACATGATGAAAGTTGCTGAAAAAATAAAAGAACAAGGTATTACAAAAAAAGTTAAAGAAAATATCCGAGATATTCACAAAAAGTATTGCTGGCAAACCTTTTGGACAGTAGAAGCAGAACCCTTAACCTATCAATATTACAAGGATGCTTTAATCGCCTTATCTCAAACAGATAAGTCAATTAAAAAAGAGATTGGGATAATTAAGAAAGAACAAAAAAACAGAGAGTATGCTTTACAAAGGACATTAAACGAGATAAAAGCGTCACAAAATTTGATTGATCTAGTAGCTATGCTTCAGGCATATATAAACATAAGAACATATAGAAAGAATGTGATCTCAAAGGCACATTACTTACATTATCCCCTTCTACAAGAAATCGGCAAAAGAATGGATATTGGTAAGGACATAGATTTTATAGCTTATGATGAGATGGTAAATTTCCTAGAGAATGATAATAATGTTTCAAAAGTGTTATTGAGGAAAAGAAAACAAGGATGGGGTGTTATTGCTGTGGACGGTAATATAAACGTTGTTTCCGGGCTTAACGAAGTCTTGGAAATTATGGAACAATTTCAGATTGGACAAAAACCAATAGTAAGTTCCGCTAAACAAGTGATTAAAGGAAATCCGGCATGCAGGGGAAAGGTCACAGGCGCTGTTAAAATTATTAAAAGCGTAAAGGAGTTAAACAGAATTGAGCAGGATGATATTTTAGTTACTTCTATGACAACTCCCGACTTCGTGCCTGCTTTTGGCAAAATTATGGGGATAATCACTGATGAAGGAGGTATAACCTGCCACGCAGCCATCGTCTCTAGGGAATATAATATTCCCTGTATTGTGGGTACTGGGAATGCCACAAAAATACTTCAAGACGGAGGTTTTGTAGAACTTGATGCTTTCTCCGGAGAAATAACAATACTGGATAACAAAAGCGGTAAATCACAAAGTGATGTACTAAAGGGGCAAACTTTATACAATGGAGTTATTGAGGGTAAAGTAGTAAAGATTGATTCAGACGAAGATCTGGAAAAAGTTACGAAAGACTCAATCATTGTTTCAGGAACAATTACTCCACGTTATCTGTCTGCACTATATAAAGCAAAAGGTTTTGTGGTAGATGAATTTTCTCCAACATCACACCCTTATCTTTATGCGAAAGCAATCAAAATACCATCAATAGGGGGTACAAAGGTGGCAACAAAGATACTAAAAACTGGTGACAAAATAAAGCTTAACGCTAATAAAGGATATATTAAACTTCTTTAAAAACATGAAGAAACAAGAAATCTGGATAAATTCCGATAATCACAGGTTGTTTTTGCTTTTAGAAACACCAAATAACCATAAAAGTGAGTTGATACTTCTATTACATGGTTTGACAAATTCCCTGCAAGACTGTCCTTTAATTGAAGATGTTGCTAAGAAACTACACAAAAATAGATTTGCAACTTTAAGGTTTGACTATTTCGGAAGTGGAAAAAGTGATGGTGAATTGAAAGATAAAACACTAAAAATTCTATATAAAAATACCTTAGATGTTCTAGCGTTCGCGAATAACGATATAAAATTTACCAGTATCGGAATATGGGGTAGGAGCGTGGGTGGTATGCTGGCGTCTAGCGTATGTGATCATAAAAGTGTATCTGCCTCGGTAATAGTTTCAAGCACAGTGCGGTCGAATGAAAGTTTCGGTAGCCTTTTTGATAAAAGAAGATTATATTCAAAACCTATTCAGGGGTCTGGGGAAATTAAGGGCAAACCTGTATTAACTTATGAGTTTTATAAACAAACCACTTGGTTTGATAACTTACAAAAGAAACATTTAAGTCAGGCAAAGAATACCCTCGTAATTCAGGGTACAGACGATAAGATAATTCATAATAGTGAATGGCCAAAGGAAATATATAGTCTTATTAAGGGAAAGAAAAGGCTTGAGATGATCGAAGGCGCCGATCACACTTACAAGGGATACGAAGATGAGGTTGTTAAAAAAGCTGTAAACTGGTTTCTTGAAAGTTCAAAAAATAAGCCCTGAATTTTGAGGCTATGGTGAGAATCGCTTCTTGGCAGCCAGTTTGGGCACCCATGTGACCCAAGTGCCTCGAATACCCCGTGTTTTCCTTCAAATCATCTAGTTGGGAGTCCAAACATTCGTACCCCACCCTCACTATTCGGAAAAAGACCATAAAACAGGCATATTTTCATTAGATTTTACGTAAAACAACTTTATTAACATCCAAAAAAGACTCTGGACATCAAGGCTGAGGTTCCCCGTCCTTATTGCCTAGTTAATACAGATTCGAACCATTTGTACCCATAATTCTTGAGGGAGTAAGGATTTAAACCGTAGGCTTAATGCCTAGTAATATTAATAGTAGTTGAAGATTTCGTAAGTTCTAATTCCACTTCTCCTCCAACAGGAAAAGTAATCTTCGGATCAGTGTGGCCATAATCAACATTTGCTACTACTGGCAATTTATCTAATTCTTTTTTTGTTTTAACAATTTGAGTAAGTTTTTCATTTGTCATCTCACTGGCGTTTTGGAATCTTCCTATTACCAATCCTTTGACTTTTGAAAATTCTGGTAGGTGAATCGATGACTGCAGGTCTCTGTCAAAATCATGTGGCGCTGATTCTTCATCGTCCTCTAGAAAAAGAACTGAATCGACAAGATCTGGGAAATACTCAGTACCTTGGAGAAGATTGAAAGTACATAAATTTGCTCCCAAAATGGTGCCTTCAGCTTTTCCTTCGTTTAACACAAGCCATCCATTATTCGGGATTAATTTCCTATCGTCTTGATTTTTATACCATGCGTCGTCACTCCATGAATCGCTTGGTTCTATTTCAAAAGAATCGTCAGTCATTAAACATTTCTTAAAATAATCTAGGGTGTAATCAAAATATAATTTCTGTCCAAAAGATGAATAATGTGGTCCAGAATATGTTACAAGTTCGGTTTTTGCATAAAAAGCGTTATTTAGAGCTGTAATGTCGGAATACCCACATAGAATCTTGGGATTACTTTTAATTAATTCCCAATCAATGTATTGAAGAAGTTGATTTGAATTAAATCCTCCAATTACTGTAAAAATTGCCTTCACATTTTTGTCTCTGAACGCTTCGTGTAAATCTTCAATCCTAGATTCGATTGAAGTAGAAACAAAATCGTCTGTTTCCTCAACGTGTTTTCCGAACGACAATTTTAATCCCAACTCTTCAAATCTATCATCTGCAATTTTTCTGGATTCTTGCGAAATTATTGATAATGATCTCGATGGAGCAATAATTCTAACTTCATCACCTGATTTCAGTTTTTCTGGAAATACTTTATTCATATCATTGATTATAGCAGTATTTCCCCTGGACACTGAAGCTCCAGTGAGATTATAAGGCAGGCAGCCAGTTTGGGCGCTATGTGACCAATGCGCCTAAATAAGCCCATGTTTTCCTCCAAATCTACATTTATTTATCCAAACATTCGTACCACACCCTTAATGTCCGGAAAAGTAGCGTAAATTCGGCATAAATTCTCATGTTATAAGGATAGTATTGGTAGAAAAATGCCTCTGGATAATGAGACTATCGTTCAGTATTCTGATTTACCCGGTTAGCTTGGTTTAGAACCAAAAGGTCCTATAAATGGATATATAAGCTACTATGTTTAGTATTTGAAGCAATTAAGAGTATAATTTTATATTTGTTTTTAGTCTGACTCTCCGGATAGTCAGACTAAAATATTTTTAAGCTAGCATCCCCGATACTTTACTATTTTTGCTCTTTGTCCTATTTCGCAAGACAAATAATAATGCCAAACCAGTGAACAACGCAGGATAGGTTCCTATGAGCATCATGTCGACACTATTACTAATTGATTCTTGGATGGACACAAATATCATCCCTAATGAGATAATGTTAGCGGGTACAAATAACCAAGTATTTGAATATCCTTCCAGCGCTCTTTTTTGAAAGATTCCAAGAATTGAACCATATATTATTGACTGAATTAGTTGGATCACAATTATTTGTGATTGGTTGTCAGTTGACAAATCCAATGACAGAATCTTTTGTGAAACTACAAAAAACACAAAGGTTGCCAAGAACATAACTATCCATGCAGAAAATGTGTTTATAATCCAATCCTTAGCTCTTTTTGTATATTTGCGCAGTATCAACCACTGCGATCCAATAAAAGAAATTAGAAGAAGCGGTATAAAAACTATCCATGCTATTTGGGTTTCAATATTTCCGCCAAACAAGGAATCCAGATACATACTAATAATAAATGTAACAGGAAATACTGCCATTCCTATTAGCACCCAAAAGATAAGACCCAGCGTATCAAATTCTTTTTTCAAAATATATTCACCCCCTTTCTTTTCGTACATATATTCTCTGATTAAACTTAATATGAAGTCGGGGAAAATCTTAGCCCAAAGTTTGAATAAACCATTGCCACCATCAGATTGTTTGGATTCCTTATACATATCGCAAAAATCAAGAAACATTTGTTCACTAAATTCCTTGCGATAGTTCATAGGATAAAGTTGAAGAAGTGCCATATAAATTTTTTCGGATAACGAAATGTTTTTTGTCATATATTAAGACTCAAACTATTAACTTTTAGAATCTTTTTACTTTTAGCAAGTGATACAATATCTTCAAAACGTTTAAGTTCTGCAGATAAATTTTTCTGCCCCTTTTTTGTTAGTTTGTAAAACTTTCTTCTTTCATCCTCAGGATTATCAACTTCTACAATCAACCCCGCCTTAAGCATTCTCTTAATTGAACCATAAAGCGTACCCGGTCCCATTTTTATTTTCCCATGTGAATCTTTTTCTACCTGTTTCATGATGTTATAGCCATGTCTTTGTCGGAGACTCAGTGCGAGTAAGATATAAAAAACAGCTGGAGTAAGTGGTTCGGAAAGAGAGTTCATTGAGAGTAGTATATATCCGTCACGGATATATGTCAATAATGTTTACAAATTGGTTTATTAATGTGCTCGAAGTGTTGTTATGTTTTTGTTTTGGAGATAAAACTGGTAATCAAACATGTCGAATAATTCTCTTTTCTTCTTTGCATCCCCATTTGAAAGTACATATTCTGCATAATCTCTTATATCCCATACCTGGGATTTTGGATTGATATTCTGATGAAGTAAAAGATCTTCTCTCACTTTTCCAAAATGTTCCAATCCTTCCTGAACCCCTTCTGTTAATTTAATATTTTTGGGATGTGCTATATAGACAAAATTGATAAATTTCAGAAGACTTTTTTCAAGTCCTTTTTCGGTTACGTACGGTTCTTGGCAATTGAAATCTTTCTGTCTTGAACAGTGATAGTAAATATGATGTCTTGGTTTTGCATATTTTCTATTCCTGTATCTTTCTTCTCCGACAACAGTAGATTTACAGCTGGCACATTTTAAGATTCCTTTATACGTAAATACTTTGCTACCCCATTTTGTCTTTTCTGGAACTTTATATTCCTCACGAACTTTGTCGTATAAATCCTTCGTTATAAGTGATTCATGAGACCCTTTGTACCAGTTTCCACTTTTTTGAGGATATTCAAAATCTCCGTAGTAAAAAGTATCAGCTAATATTCTGTACACCTGACTTAATACAAGCGGTTTACCTGATTTGAAAGTGAAACCTGCTTTCTTTGACCACGCTAGTAAATCTCTACCGCTTGCACCCTTTGAAGCTTTCTTAAACATTTTGGTAATAAAATGGGCTCTATCAGTATCAATTGCAATCTCTTTTACTCCATTGAAGGAACGGTTAATATAACCTAGTGGAGCAGGTCCGGGTCGCCAACCTTTATCACACTTTGCTCTAATTCCTCTCTTTACATTAATTCCTTTTTGGTCATTTTCCAATTTTGCCTGAGAACAAAGTATCATCAGTAGGAATTTTTCGTTCGGATTATTCGAAAAATTTTGAGAGTAAGTTTTTATTTGCACTAGTTTTTCCTGATCCATTAGATCAACCAACATTCCCAAATCTCCAGCGTTTCTACTTAATCTATCGGGTGCCCAAGTAAGAATTCCATTAAACATTCCATTTCTTATTTCTTCGAGAAGTTGCATGAAGACAGGTCTTTTGCCTGATATTTTTGCGGAATGACTTTCTTTTTTAATCCCAGCAACATTTAACTCATCTTTTGTAGCTAATTCTTCCATTTCTTTTATTTGTGAATCGATTGACATTGCCTGACGCTCGTCAGATTCTGAAGACTTCCTTGCGTATAGGCAGTATCTAATTTCCTGTGCTTCTTCCATGGCAAGGAGGAAGAGTACCAGTAAGGGGGTTAAAGTCCAGACGCAGTCTAAATTTTTGCTAATTGTCTTAACAATTTTTCAAACACTACATTGTCGTAATCACCGAGTTTCCATTTCGCGATCATGCCGAAAGTTGTTTTCATCTTGTCAGTGAGTTCAATTTTGGGAATATTTTCTTTGACTATCTTTTTGACTTCCTTATCCAATCTCTGCGGTCCCCAAAAATCCAATCGTGGTCCTTGAGATCCTGAAACAATGTAATGTGAAGCGGTTATTTTCCCTTCATAACTTGTGTTGATGTAAAAGTTAATATTTTTTGGAGTTTTAGCTACATTTACTCCTTCAATTTCCTTTCGACCTTCTCTGAGATCATTAAATAGAGTTAATAATTGTTTTAGATTGTTGCGTTCATTTGAATCACTTATGCTATTTATAAATTCATCATCGGTTGGTATCGATTGGCTGGGTTTACTTCCCAAATCCTTTTTAACTTCGGCTCCATACAGTTTTGGTATCAGAATTTCATAATCCTTGTGTTTATAATATTCAAGTTCGACTGCGTATACTGTAAATTCACTATTATTGTTTAAAAATACTATTAAGTCCCGAAGCTGATCATGCAAATGATCCATTAAAACTACGAATTTAAAATTCCCGTCATTTAAATTTCTTCTTACATTGTCCAATAAGGTTTTTGCCTCCTCGTCAGTAACACCAAAGAAATCATTTAGTCTTTGTGAGATGTTTTGCTTGAAATCTTTATCCGTGTGGATGCTGATTTGATCAGTAAAACTATTAAAATCCCGATAATTTGACCAAAGAGATGCACCGTAATCCAAAACTTGCGCAACAACTGTTCTTTTATCCGGATTCTTATAAAGCTTTGTCTCAATCAAGTAAATTTCCCCATCTTTATCAACTCCAAGTGCATCAATTGGACCGCTTTTTGTAGAAAACTCTCTTGCTAAAATAAGAAGCCTTATATCTTCCTTGATATCATAAAGGGGAATAGTTTCCGGATTATCGTAAATATACTGCTGAAGACGATCTTCCAATTCAAAATTACTTTTGTCTACCTTTATAGCACCCTTACCGTTTTTTGAAATTATTATTGCCATATACTTTGGTTTTGGCCGGTAGAGTGCAATCAACATGAAAGCTCCCCGCCAGCTCGAAATCCTTTCGGATTTCCACATACCTTTCGGTATATGACCAAGTTATGATTCGCTAGACGAGGAGCTCTCGTCTCATAACTTGGTTTTGTTGCCATGCCCAAGGAATAAATCCTTGAGTTTAGGCAAATATAAATTTTGACTACCTTATTATATAAAAGGTTTTAATTTATATCCACGTCTAGCGAGGTAATTGATGACGCAGATGAAGTGAAGAGTCAAGATTTTTACAACCTTATCCCTCTTCGTAAACCTGAAGATTTAACAACTATTGGATTATCTTTATTTTTTATATTTTCCTCAGCAATCCACAGTATTAATAGCGAAAATGCATCAGCCAAATCGTTATGCTTTTCAGTTTCAAATCCTATTAATTGTTCAATCAATTTTTCTGCACCTTTCCTGGGAAATACAATTATTCCCGTCTTGATAAGATGTGTAATAAGAGCAAGTCTCGATCTTTTATCCTGTCCTTTTACCGATACACCTTCCGCAAAATAGCCCATACTTACTAATTGTTGAACCAGAGCATCCTGATAACCCACGTTTTCTATTAGTAGTTTTGAGATCTTTCCCTGAAGAATAGTTTTAGATACGATTTTTGCTGTTTCTACAGTCTGGGGAAAATTCATTCTTTCATTTACTGGATTCGGTAGAATATATATTTTCAAGTTATCTTTATTACCATAAACATAGGCAGAAACCATTGCTGTAAAATCTGCAGACTCTTTTTGAGAAACCGCCAAGTCAATTCCGGTAGCAGCATAACTAAAATCTTTGGAATAGGTGGGCGGTAGTTCATCATAATAATGGATCCACTCTTCATGAACTAATTGTTCATTGTCGGAAACAATTCTCAATAAATACTCTCTTATAAATGCTGATAATTGTGTAAATCGGGATTTTTCCAAATCAACTTCACTCATTGTTGGGTATTTTGAGGTCCAAGCAATATTTTCGTCATCATCCAAAAGAGGAACTGATATATATGTTCCTTTTATAACTTTTTCCTCCACCAGACTTTTCAGTCTCATTACTAAAGAGTCTTCATGAAGCAAATTCCCCACAATGATTATTCTTGTTCCCTTATCTCCTACGGGAAGTATTTCTGCATTAAACCAACTTTGGGTTCTGTTTCTGCCTTCTTTGGTTTTTACACTTTTAATATCTTCTATATCGTCACAAATTACGATATCGGGCCTATTTCTGCCATGTCTTATTCCTCGTATACTTTGTTCGGTCGATACAGCTGTGATTCTTGCTTCGTATTTATCAATTACCAATGAATAAGATCCCCATTCATCATTGGATTCTTGGAATGGTCCAATATCGGCTTTTAATAATTCATTACTTTCAAGTTCTCTTTTAATGTTACTTAAGTGCATTTTCGCTTGTGATTGAGTTTGACTTACAATTAATATAAATTTCTTTTGCTGATATCCAATTATTGACCAGATAACATATGACATTGTCACCAAGGTTGATTTTGCGGAACCTCTAAAGGCAACTAAAACTACGAAATCTAAAAATTCATCTTCTGTCATCCGAAATATTTCATGATGAAACGGGGCAAACTCATAAGTGATGTAATGACCCAGATATAAACAAAAGAACCAAAAATGACTGTTTCTAGCCAATAATTGTCTGACTTTTCTACTGTTTCGTATCTTAATTAATTCTTTTTTAGTTAGTTTTTTAATTTTTTCCATATTATTTTTGCTTTGGTGTCAAAGATGCCAACTTTAAAGCCTTATCAATTAACTTTTCTTGTTCCGGAGTTAATTTTTCGTTTTTGGCTTTGTGAGTCAGTTCAACTCTATCGGCATATCCGGGATGGTTGTTACGTAACCACCAGATTATTCCTGTCATGTTTTGATCCTTGATTGCATTAATAAGCATACTTTCTGCAAGATCATTTATAAGTTGTTTTCCTTCCGAAAGTGCTTTGCCCGCTTCTTTGGAAAATAGTTTATCTTTAGATTTCCATCGATAATAACTTGCCCTGCTTATACCTGTTTTCTGACAGGCAACGGAGACAATGGGTACTTGTTTAAGATTGTCCAACAATTTTTGCCTGTCCCCAGAAAGTCTTTTCTGAATAGTTTTTTTATAGTTATTGTCCATCGATCTTAACTCCTTTCAATCCGGTCAAATTTTCCCATCGCTTTTTTATCACTTCACAATAAATTGGCGACTTCTCCATTACATAGCACCTTCTTTTCATTTTTTCCGCGGCCATGAGGGTACTGCCCGAGCCTCCGAAAGGTTCTATTATTAAGTCATTTCTTTTAGTTAACACCTTAATGTAAGGAATAAGAATTTCGATTGGTTTTGTTCCGAAAATTATTCCTTGACCCGAATTCTTTTCGTCACTTGCATTAAACTCTATAAAATCAGTTGGACAGTATTTCTTCCCCTTACGATATTTTTCCCAATGAGGTTTTCCCGAAGTAGCAAATAATGCAGTTTGATATTCTTCCTGGAGTAACGGTTCATCTTCCGGATTGTTATTCAACCCGATATCTCCAGATGTTCCCAACATTGCAAAATCGTATTTATTAAAAAATCTATATTTTGAGGCAAAACCCTGCACACGATTAGGCAAATGCCAAACAATTGTGTTTCTATATTTCCAATGTTTTTCAAGTGCAGTCCAAATAGTTTTCAAGTTCTTAGGATTTTCAAAAACCATAATAGAAAAATCCGGTTTTTGAATCTTGGCAATGTTAATCATCCAAAGATCAGTGAAATTTGAAGGCAACACTTCAGTTTCAAGATACCTTCTGTTTTTCTTTACTCCAAAACCTGTGGTTGCTTTTCCATGCCTTTTTCCACCTTTCAAATATGAAAGCAGATACGGAGGATCCGTTTGACAAAAATCAGCTTTTTCGCCATCCATTAACTTCAATATGTCTTTTTCTTTTGTAGAATCTCCACACATAAGTTTGTTATCCTCCAACTTCCAAATAGTTCCTTTTTTGGTCTCAATTTTGTCGATCTTAAGTTTTTGAAGCTCTTTTTTAAGATCAAATTGTTCAGGAGTTACATCAACATCAAAAATATTATCAAGTTCTTCCGATGAAAAACCAACTGATGACAGAAAGCTTTCGTCAAATTTCGCAAGAAGTTCAAAGTCAAATTCACCCAGGTTTTTATTAAGGCGGATGTTTAAATCTTTTTCTTTCTCAATATCGGGTATGTTGATATAAACAACAGGAACTTTTTTGTAACCTAAATCCTTTGCTATTTTGAGTCTAAAATGTCCTCCTATTAGAACGTTTTTTCTATTAGTAGCGGAGTTACAAAGAAGCGGATCAACCAACCCGTGTTTTTTAATTGATTCAGTAAGATCTGAAATAGATTTTTCATCCCATTTTCTGGGATTGTACTCTGAAGGTCTTAGATCTTTTATAGCTATGTACTCGATTTTAAGTTTGCTGTTCATATAAATAACTTTTCATTCAGTCATTTATACGAGTACAGCTCGAGTTCTTATCTTGGTGGAAAACTACATTCATATTAGCATAATAAAATATTCTGTCAAGTAAATTATCCCATAAACACGGACTATTTTGATAGATTTAAGTTGATTTGATGCGGTTTTGGTTGATTTTCTCTAATTTTCAATTCATATCCCGAATTTAAGCCCAAAATGATAAAATAGGCCAGAATGAAAGATATTGTCGATACTTATATTCAATCTGTTTCAAAAAAATTCTCTCATGAATCAACTAGTGAGTATGGATATCGTACCGACTTCGAACTTCTTCTTAAGGGTATATTTGAAACCATAAAAGTGACACGTTTCGATAACGACCCTAAAGCAAAAGGAGGGAACAAACCTGACTTTGTAATTATTAAAGACGACGTTCCACTTCTATATATTGAAACAAAAGATATTGGAGTTTTGCTTGATAAGATTGAAAAATCAGAGCAAATGTCCAGATACTATGGTTATGCTAATCTCATTTTGACAGATTATCTGGAATTTCGTTTTTATAGAAACGGTGAACCATACGGAAAACCAATAGTAATTGCTGAATATGATATTAAAACTCGTACTCTCTCTCCAAAATCAGATAACTATGAATATTTAGCAAAAACAATTTTAGATTTTACAAAATCTCACAAGGAACCAATAAAATCTGGCGAGCATTTAGCAAAAATAATGGGGGGGAAGGGACAACGAATAAGAGACAATATCAAAGACATATTTTCATCAAATTCAAACAATAATATAGAGCTAAAAGATGTATACGAAACAATAAAAAGGCTACTGATCAACGATCTTACAGCAGACTCGTTTGCCGATATGTACGCACAAACCTTAGTTTATGGTCTTTTTATAGCTCGATTTTACGATGAATCCCTAGGTTCGTTTAGTCGTCAAGAAGCTCGTGATTTAATTCCGGCATCCAATCCATTTTTGGGACACTTCTTTGACCATATTGCTGGTAGAAATTTTGAGAAAAGGCTTTCATACATTGTAGATGAGCTATGTGAGGTTTTTACTCACGCTAATGTTGCTGAGTTAATGGAACGACACTTCAAAGTTAGTTCAAAAAAGGGTACTCAAAGGGGGCAAGATCAGGTTATTCATTTTTATGAAGATTTTTTGAAAGAATACGATGACAAACTTCGCAAAAAGATGGGGGCTTATTACACACCGCTACCGGTGGTTCAATTTATTGTTCGTTCTGTAGATTACTTGCTTGAAAAAGAATTTGGCTTATCAGGTGGATTAGCAAACACTTCAAAGACTGAAAATGGACTTCACAAAGTACAAATTCTTGATCCTGCAGTTGGAACTGGAACATTTATTAGTGATGTCATAGGAAAAATTTATACAAGGATCAAAAAAGCTGGTCAAAAGGGTCGCTGGCCAGCTTATGTTCATCATGACTTGCTGCCTCGACTCTTTGGATTTGAGCTAATGATGGCACCATATACAATTGCTCATTTAAAGCTGAGTATGGCACTGAAGGAAACTGGATTTTTGTATTTCAACGAAACACGTAAAGGTAAAGCACGTTTGGGAATTTATCTAAACAATTCACTAGAGGAAGTTAACAAACAACCTGAACTATTGGCTTTTGACTTTGGAGCAAGTATTGCCGAAGAAGCAAAGCAGGCATCAAAGATTAAAAATGAAAAACCAATAATGGTTGTTCTTGGTAATCCTCCCTACAGTGTAAGTTCATCAAACAAAGGACAATGGATTCAAGATCTTATTCAAGTTTACAAAGACAACCTTAACGAACGAAATATTCAGCCACTTTCCGATGATTACATCAAATTTATCCGTTTTGCAGAGCATTTTATCGAGAAAAACGGAAGTGGAATTGTAGCTATGATTACTAACAACTCATTTATCGACGGAACTATTCACCGTCAAATGAGAAAACATCTGTTAGAAACTTTTAATGATATTTATATTCTAGATCTCCATGGAAATTCAAAGAAAAAAGAAACTGCACCTGATGGAGGTAAAGATGAAAATGTATTTAATATTCAGCAAGGAGTGTCCATAAATATTTTGATTAGGAAGAAAGGAGAGAAAAAAGACCTTGGCGAAGTTCACCATGCGGATTTATACGGAAAAAGAACGCATAAGTTCAATAAATTAGACGATAACAGAATCAATACAATAGAATGGCAAACACTTGATTACAAAGACCCTTACTACTTCTTTGTACCTAAAGATTTTGAGTCCGAAAGTGAATATTTGGAAGGTTTCAGAATAAACGAGTTGTTCCAACTTAGTAATGCTGGTACAGCGACTGGCAAGGACTCAGTTTTTGTAAAAATGAATAAAGAGGAATTAATCAATTCGCTGAGATCTTCCAATATTGATTATGATGAAAAACATATTGCTAACTATTTATATAGACCATTTGATACAAGAAAGATAATATACGACAACAATCTAATTCAGAGGCTCCGAACCAACATAATGGATAATATGCTAAGTAATAACGTCGCCTTATTGACGTGCAAAAAACAGACGAGTTTCGATTTCCAGCATATTTTTATTTCTAATTCTGTGACAGATCGTTGCAGTGTTTCACTTCAGACTGGAGAAGTGGGCTATGTGTTCCCACTTTATTTATATCATGAAGACAAAACCAAAACTTCAAATCTCAAGAAGGAAATAGTGACTAAAATAGAAAAAGCTGTTGGTAAAACAACTCCTGAAGACATTTTTGATTACATCTATGCAGTTTTACATTCGCCTAAATATCGCGAAAAATATAAAGAATTTTTGAAGATTGATTTTCCAAGAGTTCCATATCCGAAAGACAAGAATACTTTTAAAAAGCTCGTAAAGTTTGGGCGAGAGTTGAGAGAGCTTCATCTACTCGAGTCACTAAAGGTAAATAAATTTATCACCACTTATCCAGTTACCGGAAGCGATACTGTAGAAAAACCTGAATATAAAGATGGAAAAGTTTATATAAATGATGAACAATATTTTGGTAATGTGCCGGAAGACGCCTGGAACTTTTGGATCGGTGGCTACCAACCAGCACAAAAGTGGCTCAAAGATAGAAAAAACAAAACCCTAACGAATGAGGATATAGAGCATTATCAGAAAATGATTGTGTCTTTAAATGAGACTTATAAGATAATGAAAGCGATTGACCAGTAGCGAAAATAAATTAGTTAACAATCTACTTTTTATCATGACTAAAGTTAGTGATATAGAAAAAATAATTCACAAAGACGCAACAAAGAATCAAATCGTGGCAATTGACCATATTGGTACACACGCAAGACTACTGGCAGGCCCAGGAACAGGTAAAACAAAGATCTTAACCAACCGCGTACTTTCCCTAGTACTGAAACACGACGTCGATCCCAAGTCGATTCTTCTTCTAACTTTCACAAGACTGGCTGCGAAACAACTGAAAGATAAGATCAGAAAAGTACTAGAACCACACAATGAAGATTTGCCTGAGGTTTCTACATTACACTCGTTTGCACTCAAACAGATTTTGTATAATTCTCATACTATAAAAACTCTTCCCAACCCAGTTAGAATCGCAGATGATTGGGAGGAAAGAAATATAATCCAAGAGGATTTAAAAAGGGTGCTTAAGTTAAGCAAAATATCTGAAATTCAGGCGTTGATAAATCAACTTTCTACAGATTGGGAAACACTAAGAATCGACGAAGCTGGATGGGAGCAACAGTTTCCCAACCCTCCTTTTTTGGGGGCTTGGCGAAACCATAAGGTTCAATTTGGAGAAACGCTGCGTGCAGAGTTGGTCTACCAGTTAAAAAAACAATTGGAACAGAACAGGGACTTCAAACTAGATAGGCACTATGAGCATGTTCTTATAGACGAATATCAAGATCTCAACGCATGTGACCTTGCTGTCACAACAGATCTGGCAAATAAACATGCAGAGCTTTTTGTTGCGGGTGACGATGATCAAAGTATCTATGGATTTCGCTATGCATCTCCTTTGGGGATAAGAAACTTTCCCCAAATGTTTCAAGGATCAAAGAAATTAGATTTAGAAATATGCTTTAGATGCGACAAAAATATTCTTAAGAGTGCGGAGTTTGTAGCAAGCCTAGATCCTTCCAGGCTTCCTAAGTTAACAAGACCAAGAGAAAAAGCAGAAGATGGGGAAGTTTTGATTTTGAACTTTAGAGATCAAACTAAAGAAGCTGAAATGATCGTAAAAAAAATTAAACAACTTATATCAAAAAGCATACAGCCAGACGAAATAACAATTCTACTTAGAAGTGATAGAAACGGGGCAATGTCTAAACCTCTCATTTCGGAGATGGAAAAAAATCAAATTAATGTGTCATTGACCACTGATTCTGAAATAGAAAATGACATAGATTATAGGATAGCACTGTCTTATATGAGATTAATTGTAGATAAGGAGGACAGTTTGGCCTGGCGGACTTTGATGCAAATTGGCAAAAACGGACTAGGTGAAAAATGTATTAGTCAAACCTGGTTGTTTGCACAAAAATCAAGCTTGAGATTTAGTAAGGCATTGGAACTAATCTCAAAAAAACCAAGTTTACTAGGAAGATTTGGTAAAAAAACATCGAAATTTTATTTAGATACATCAAAAGAACTTGAAGAATTCGATAAAACAAATACACCGGTTAAAATTATAAATCTGATTATCGATAAATTAGTAAGTGATATTGAGGTAAAAGAGTCTATAAAGAATTATTTGTTAGATATTTTAGCCACACAAGAAAAAATGACTTTGGAAGAGTTATTAAGGGTAATAAGTACATCATCAGAATTTATAGAACAAGAAACGGAAAAAAATGCAGTTAATATATTGACTATGCATCAGGCAAAGGGCTTAACCTTTGATATTTGTTTTATCATTGGTGCTGAAGATGAGGTTATTCCTGGCAGAAATGCAGGGGAAAGAGAAGGCGACGAGCGAAGATTGTTATATGTTTCTATGACACGGGCACGTCACAAACTCTTTATCACGTATTGTAATTTTAGAACTGGTCAGCAGAGATATCTTGGAAATAATAGTGGATCCTCTAGGAGAAATTTAACAAGATTTTTAGTAGATTCAAAAATTCCAATTAAAAAAATTTAGAAATTATTAAATGTAAGACACTATAGAAAGTTTGAGGACATTTATAAATAGTGAAGAATATGGAAAATTTTATATCTAAAGAAAAAGACGGGTCTACTTTGCTAGCGATCAAATGTTTAGCCAAATCCTCTATGGATATCAAAAAAAATATTTCCGTTGGTGATGATGGTGAATGGGACTATAAACTGAACAAGGCTATCAATCCCCTGAAAGAAGATTTAACTAAACTGTCGTCTATAGATATAGATTCACAAAAAAATAACTACAATGGGAATTTGACAATAGAGCTTTTACTTGAAAAGTTTTCGGACTTCTATGAACTATTAGCCACTGTAGAACCGCTTGGAGAACTAGAATCTAAGTTTAAAATGGCCTATGAATTTCTAAATAGCATAGCTAGAGACAACAAAAACCGTTCAGGTCCATATAAGTTTAACCCCTGGACAAATATCCACGATCGCGTCACAAATGTTTCCAAAAGTAGATATGAAAGCAAACAGTATGCTGACTCGGTTGAAGCAGCATTTAAGGAAGTTATAAGAACTGTTAAAAATTACGTAAACTCAAAGACAAAATCCAAGTATGATGGAGTGAGAGCAATGAGTAAAGCATTTGATTTTGACAGTCAAAACCCCTTGATAAAATTTAATATACTTAAGACTGATGAAGAAAAGGACGAGCAGAGAGGAATAGCAATGTTATACAAAGGCATTGTTTTTATTAGAAACAGAAAAGCTCACGAAAATATTATTTTAGATGATCCGAATAGAGCTTTTGAGTATATCTCGTTAGCCAGTCTGTTGATGCGTCTGTTTGACAAACATGCAAAATAGTAAAGTATCGACTTCCCTTTCAAAATCTGACTACTTGCTTTTTTTGAGACATCCTGCTTGGTTGTGGTTGAAAAAGTATCAGAAAGAAAAATTACCACCTATTGACAAAGCCACTCAGGAAATATTTGATGTTGGGCATGATTTTGAAGGATATACAGAGGAGCTGTTTCCCGACGCAACAAAACTAGGGTTTAGTAATTATGATGAATATAATTCATTAACTGCTAAAACGTTTGCTGCAATTAGTGCAGGGGTTAAAACCATTTTGCAAGGAAGATTTGAAGCAGATGGGATTACTTGTATTGTGGATATTCTTGATAGAGTTTCGGATGATATGTTTGATCTTATTGAAATAAAATCTTCAAGTAAGGCAAAACCAGAACACGAGTACGATTTGGCATTTCAGTTATCAGTCCTAACAAAATCAGGAATAAAAGTGAGAAACTTAGCAGTAATTCATGCTAATAGTGAATATGTTCGAGAAGGAGATATTGATTCTACACAACTTACTCAAAAGACAGATGTTACTGGAGCCGTTCATGAACTTTCTAAAATTACAGAAGAACAGATCGGAAAAGCCTTTGATGTTTTAGAAAAAAGTGAAATACCAGATATTTCTCCACGTTATGCAAATCAGCTGGAAATACCAGGAGTTAATTGGTTTTCTGAGTGGATAGATATTTACAAGAGCATTAATCCCGATCTTGATCCTTACAGTATATATTCACTTAGTTACCCTAGTGCCGAACAAATTGGAAAACTCGAAGACAATGGTGTTACTTTTCTTAAAGATATCCCTGATGACGATTGTTTGAGAGATAAGCAATTAGCTCAAGTAAAAACTACAAGAGAAAACAGAAGGATTATGGAGAAAGAGAAAATTAAAGAGTTTATAAGTACATTCCAATATCCACTTTACTTTTTTGATTATGAAACTCTTTCTTCTCTAATTCCAGATTTTGACGGGTTAAGTCCATATAAGGATTATCCATTCCAGTATTCACTCCATATTATTGATTCTCCTGGCTCAGAAGTAAAACACACTGAGTATTTACACCAAGAAAACTCAAACCCAATGCCGGAGCTATTAGAAAAACTTAAACAAGATATTGGAAATACCGGATCTGTTCTTACTTGGAATATGAGCTATGAAAAAGGATGTAACGATAGAATGGCACATTTGTATCCTGAGTATAAAGAATTTTTAGAGAGTCTTAACGAAAGAATAGTGGATCTAATGACTCCGTTTTCCGAAATGTGGTTTTTCGATAAAGATTTCTTTGGTAGCGCATCTCTAAAGAATGTGCTACCAGTTCTCTGCCCAGAGTTAAGTTACAAAGATTTGGAGGTTTCAGATGGTTTGGCTTCCAGAAGAACATGGACACAAACTTTTTTACGAGGGAAAAATCAGGACCAAAAGGAGCAAATAGTTACAGACCTTAGCAAATATTGTGCTTTGGACACTTTTGCCATGGTGAGAATCTTGGAAGAATTACAAAAATTGTAATAGGACACTACCATATACACTTTTATGTTTATTGAATATTTAGATAAAATTCAGAAATTAATCAAACAAAAAGATTACGATAAAGCCTGGGAAGTGGCCAACGAGGCTTTGATTAAGTTATCTAATAGTAAGGATGATATGTGGTTCATGATGTATTACCAAATGTCAGATATTCTTGCCAGAGAAAAACGATGGTTTGAAGCATTAGAAAAAATGGGTTTTGTTATCCATTATTTAAGAGGTTTCGGAGGACAGTCTCACATCAAGTACACAACAAGGTTACTAAAGAAGTTTGATAAAGAAGAATTTTTAGATGAATTTGAAAAATTAGCTATAAATATAAAACCTAAAGAGTTCTCAAAAACTTTAAAAGATTTTTTGAAAGAATAATATTTAGTAAATGGATTACCTCAGAGAAAGGCAGGAATATGTTGATTTGTATGACTTACTAACTGTAAAAAGATGTCTTCGTACCATAAACTTCTGGCGAGATACTTTCAAAAAACATTCCAAAGATAAAGAATTAAAAGGTTTAACTGAAGAAGAAAAGATAGAGGACTTTAATAAAATGCTTGGTATGGAGTTGTATTTTACAAAAATTAAAGAATATGAAAGGAAAGAAAAAACCATAAGTGAATGGGTCGAAAATGACAGAGTTAAACAAGACAAGCTTGATAACACTTCTCGGCCTCGAGGTGTTTTATGTTCCAAATGCAACATCGAGATGAAATATATTACCAAACACTTAGAAGATTATGACAATAAACCGATGAGGGTTTTGTTTTTCTTTGAATGTCCGAAGTGTAAAAAACGAAAAGGCGTTTATGACAATGGGAAAGAATATGTTTCCAAACCACAACTCTGCAAGAAATGTAAAAAGAAGTTTGAAGTGACTCACAAAAAGAAAGGTAGTGTAATAATTTGGACATATAAATGTAAATATTGTGGACACAAAGAGGTTGAAGTGGATGATTTCGAAAAAAGTCATGCGAAATGGGAAAAAGAAAAGTTAGCAGACAAAATACTTCTGGAAAAATACAGAAATGAGTTTTGTTTGTCCGATAAAAAGGGGAAAGAAGGAATTGAACTTCTTGAAGCATTGGAAGTTGCACGGGTAGTAAAAGAAGAGGAAGCACAAAAATACGGTAGTTCTGTTTACCAAAGAGTGATGCAACTTAAAAAAACTACAATTGTCGAACTGGAAAAAATGCTTAATAAAGTACTCAAGAAAAATAAATATATAAAGCTCACTCTTGAAAAACCGGAGATCGGCCAATATGTAATAGTCCCCTTTTCCGTTCAGGATGCGGATTCATCAAGAAAAGGGAGTAAAAGCTCAGATAATTTGGAAAAGATAATCAAAGATACTTTGAAAGATACAAACTGGCGTCTGATGGATAACTATGTTCTATACCGTTTGGGATATTTGGAAGGAAGGCTTAAAGGTTATGAGCAGGAGGAAGACATGATGAAACTTGCGGGCAAGGAGGAAAAGAAAGAGCCGAAGTATAAGGTCAGTCCGGAAAAAAGAAATAAGTACGAATTTCACCACATGGTCCAACTGGCAAGACTAGTCGGTCAACACGAAGGTATAGAAAACTTACGTAAAAAAAGATTGGAAAAAGAGCCGGAAGGATTTTTTCTGGATGAAAGTGAAAGTACTTATAGTTGTGGTATTTGTGGAGAATCAACTCCAGGAGATAAAATTTGGTGGAATTTAGACGGGTTAAGATGTAAGGATTGTTGGAGAAATATCAAAGAAGGAAATATTCCACCATTAAAATCGCGTGATGATAAAGTTTGGCTAAACGATTCCAGTTTGAGCTATAATTACAGCCTGCATCCTTCGACAAGGAGGAAGTTAGTAAGAGAAGGGTTTCTTAAAAGACGAGAATTAAAAAGAGACAACGGAAGTGTATATTGTACAGTTTATTTGGTTAAAGAAAATAAAGAATTTTTCAAAAAATATCCCAAAAAGCCTAAAATGAAAGTTACTTTTGTTGACTCACAGCATTCTGAATGACCATAAAAGAGCTAAGCGAATAATTAGTTTTGTCTTTTATTTCGACTTTTTCTCTATATTTTTCAACAGCGCTTCAGCTTTTTTTAATATATCTAAGTAAGTTAATATAGTAATATGTGCAAACTGATAGTTCCATTTTTGTAATTTTTCTTTGGCATTTTTTGAATTATCGCTACCTATTATTACTATTCCCCTGGGCCTTAACTCATAAATACCCTCTTCCTTTGAAATCACTCTACTATGAGCCGCTGCAACCGAACTTTCCATATAGTCGATTAATTGATCAACGGCTTGAACTACTTTTGTATTTATAGAGTTATCTTTGTTTATTATCTGATCTGACAACAACTTTATCTCAACAATATCGTTTGTCTTGTTAAACCTCTCGATATAAAAATCAAACTTACTGTGCGCACCTCTCAATTTTTGTGGTACGGAATTCACATATTCTGTTCCAAAAAACCATGGTTTTTGATATAAAAATTCTTGTAATTCACTTTCAGGAATCTTTCCTGATTTAGCAGATGTTATTAAGTCTTTTAATTTTTTTATATCCTCCTTAAACTCTTTAATTCTAGATTGTAAAATCTTTTTTTGTTGTTCTCCAAATCGTATCATTAACTCATCATGTTCCTTTCTTGTCTTTTCATTTGTCTGCTCAAGGGCAACTATTGCTTCTTCCCTTTCCCTAAGTTGTTGCTTTAAATGTTCGATATCATTTACTTCCACACCGCTCCATTTTAGCTTTTTTACAATTTTTATAATGCCTTGAAACAATTTATTAATGTGCAACGAATTGTATAAGTTAACACCCCAATTTATTGACCACCCGTGTGGTTTTTTAGAACGGGATATTATCCTTAGGAATGATTCACCTGTCTTTTTATCCCTTGCCCCAAATATTTTCGCGATCCGTTTTTCACTGGTATAAATTTTGTGAGAGTCCAACTCTTCATAATAATTCATCTCAAAATCTCCACTAGTCGGTATGTTTTTCAAACTTCTACGGCCCTTAGCTTTTGCTTTCCCTTTTTTACTTGAAGATTTATTATGTTTCATATGTTTTTAAACTCGATTTTCGGTATTCTCTGTGAACTATGTCAGAAACGACATCTTTATTCGGTACAAAAAAATCAAACATAACAAGAAGTTTTTTAGCTGCATCATAAATCGTCTCGTCAAGATTATCTTGTAATCCTTTCAAGGACGTATCTGTAGTTTCCCAAGTGGATTTATCTGAGCCACAAGTATAATGTCGCAAACTAAATGCCCGTCCCGGATTCCATGCACTCAAAGATCTTCCATTTAAGCCATCGAGAGTCATCTTAACTTTAATCCGCTCTTTCTCATCAATACCCAACTCTGTGTAAAATTTAATACAATGTTCTAGTGATTCAGAAACTCGCCAAATTAAGGTATCAAAATAGAGAACAGTATTCGGTTTCGCTGGACCGTTGCCACTATCGGATTCAAGATTCCTTGCAAAGTAAAACTCTCCCTTGTTTTTTGCATACCAATAATCAAGCTTTAAATAGTCTTCAGGTTCATATTCTGCTTTAATCCCATCTGGTTGAGGTCGAGGACGCATGTCGTCTCCTGTCAAACACGCTCCGATTGGCCACCCCGTACGTCTTATTTCTGATTGTCTGAGAACCTCCATTAAACGGTCCGAGGTAAACTCTTCGTACCCATCCGGAAGATAATGAAAGACTTCAAACGATCCAAAATTTCCCAACTTCTTTTTAAAGTATGCGTTTTGCTCTTTGTACCAGGCAAGAACTTCCTTATCTGAATTTTTCAAAGTAAGTAACCCACGAGATACCAAATCACTGAAGCTGGTATCCTCTTTTTTAGCTTTATCTTTAGCCCACTCAAAAAGAGGAGCGGAGATTGTAACGTTCGTCCGTACTAAATCTGAAGATTTTTCTTGTACGGTTAAAAAACTATTTATGTCGTTTGTTGAAATCTTTCCCTTATTAACCAATATCCTATATTTGTCTTTTGGTAAATTATTGTCTAAATCTTTAAGCCATAGAACCATTTCATCTTCAGCAAATTTGTAGATCTTTTCCTGGGTTGTATTGGGGTCTTTTATCGGATAATCATCATCAGATACATAAATTTTATATGACTTATTTCCCCCTTTATCTAAAATGGAGAGACTAAAAATCACGTAACCATCCTTCTTTGTATGGTTAGTAACAGTTATTTTACGTCCTGAGTTCATTACGAAGATTCTAGCAAAAGTGTGTTAGTGTGTCAAATCACATTTGCATATTGCAGTTAAATTCCTTTTTATACTGTCTTATTTGTCTCATTTAGCCTCAAGTGTGATACACTTTTTTGTAAGCGGTTATGGGTCCGGAAGGTTCGAAACCCGCCTGCTCAGCCAAGACGGGCACCCCAAGTGACCGTATTCCCTAAAATGCCCGTGAATACCGCCAAATCCTTCATATTAAAAACTGACTTTAGAACCAATTTTAACCCTTGAGGAAAATCCCGTACTTGTCCTATTTCTATGATCTGAAAGAGGGTAAAATTGATATAATCAACACATGTCCAAAAATCCTGTTATCAACGCCCTTAGCGCTTCCGCCTATATCGTTATTGTTGTTTCTATAATGACATTTGTGACAAGGCCCTTGCAGAATCAACCTGATACCTTTTTTGCCCCAGTCACGGTACTGTTTGTCCTTACCCTTTCAGTAGCCGTAATGGCATACCTGTTTTTTTATCAACCAATAATGCTTTTTATTGATGGAAAGAAAAAGGAAGCGGTAAATCTTTTTATTAAAACTGTTGGTATTTTTGCAGTTTTTACTGCTATTGTTTTAGTTCTGCTTTTTTCCGGTCGTTAAATACAGATTATAAAAAATACTCTTGATGATGAAGTTTCTGTTTCCGACAATTTATATATAATACAAGTTATGAATAATAGTGATGTTAATGCCAAGAAAATAAAAAGAATCGTAGAGACTTCTTATGCAAACATAGCCAAGTCTTCGGGAGGTTGTGGATGCAGTAGCAGTTGTTGTGACTCTAATCAAAAAGTCCAAAGACAATCAGGCCAAATGGGTTATTCTGACAAAGAGATGGCTCAGGTTCCGGTTGGTTCTAACTTGGGTCTTGGTTGTGGAAATCCTGTTGCTATAGCTTCATTAAAGTCTGGAGAAGTAGTTTTAGATCTTGGTTCGGGAGCAGGTTTTGATGCGTTCTTGGCAGTCAAAAAAGTTGGTAAGAAAGGTAGAGTTATTGGTGTTGATATGACAGATGAGATGCTTGAAAAAGCCAGAGAAAATGCCAAAAAGGGAGGTTTTGACAATATAGAGTTTCGAAAGGGAGACATAGAAGATTTACCCTTGGATGATAATGAAGTAGATGTGGTTATCTCCAACTGTGTAATAAATCTCGCCCCGGATAAAGAAAAGGTTTTTAGAGAAACATATCGAGTATTAAAGCCCGGTGGAAGGTTCATGGTTTCTGATGTGGTCTTAACAAAACCTTTGCCGGATGATATAAAAAATGACGAGGAACTTTTAAGTGGATGTGTGGCTGGAGCTATTTTAAAACAAGATTATTTGGAATTATTAAAAAAAGTTGGATTTCGTAAAGTAAAAATACATAAGGAAACTGAGGGTTTTTTGAAAGGCTACACCGAAAGTATTACTTATTCAGCTAAAAAGTAATTTAATAGACATTTGTATATTTTATAATCTCCTGGAGTGGATTTTGCGAAATGTTTTCACTTTATTGGAGCCGAACAAATCTCATTATTGTGAAGATAAAGTTGTTTTTTGAAAGCTTTTAATACCTCTAGCTTTTCTTCATCGGTTCCCTCCAACATTAGATGTTTTGTATATTCAGCGAAACGTACTTTTATTAACTTTGGGTTCATGTTTTGATTGAGTAGAGCTTGTTCTTGAATTTTTTGGTAAGATTTCATCCCTTGTGCTAATGTTCTCGTGGGTTTAATTATTTGCGGATGTGCAGTGTTCATAAAACTAATGTATCTGTTTATCGCTCCGATTAATGTTTTTTCTTTGATCGGTTTTTCCTTACATTTGGGGTTCTGAGTTTTTGAACAGTAATAATAAACGTGTCTTCTGGGTTTTCCGAATTGTCTTACTCTGTATTTTTCAACTCCTGTTATTGAACTTTCACAAGATGCACATTTAAAAATCCCTCTGAAAGTTAAATTCTTCGATCCCCATTTAGCCTTTGGTGGACAAATTAAATTTTCCTGAACTGCTTTGAAAACACTCCTTTTTATTAATGGTTCGTGTGCTCCTCTGTACCACATTCCGCTGTCTACAGGGAATTCAAAACTACCATAATAAAATGGGTTTTTAAGCATTAAATATATTTGGCTCAGGCTGAGGTTCTTACCTGATCTGTTATTTAGTCCTGCTTTGTCGGCCCATCTTTTTATATCCCTTCCACTCGCTCCGTTTGCAACTTTATCAAACATCTCAGTTATCAGAGGTCCTCTATCGGGGTCTATGGCAATGTCTTTTGTTCCTGCGAAGGACCTGTTTATATATCCAATTGGAGCTGGTCCGGGTCGCCAGCCTTTCTCACACTTCGCCCGAATTCCACGCTTAACATTTAATCCTTTCTGATCATTTTCCAACTTAGCCTGTGAGCAGAGGATCATCAACAAGAATTTTTCATTTGGATTATTTGAAAACATCTGAGAATAGGTTTTTATTTGTAGAAGCTTTTCCTGATCCATAAGGTCGACAAGCATTCCCAAATCTCCTGCATTTCTACTCAACCTATCAGGTGCCCATGTGAGAATTCCATTGAAAGATTCATTTCTAATATCATTAAGAAGTTGCATAAATACGGGTCTTTGTCCTGAAATTTTGGCAGAATGACTTTCCAGTCTGGTATCAACAATCAGTAATCCGTCCTTTTTCGCCAGATCATTCATCTCCTTTACCTGGGAATCGATGCTCATCGCCTGAGGCTCATTTAAGATATTCCTGGGCATGTATAATTCATTATAACACTAAAAATAAACTATAAGCTTGTTTTTCGAAGCGCCATTGGCAGACAATGCTTCGGAGTGCTATAATTGATGAAATTCTGCCTAATGCAGAATTTTTTTGTTTAAGGGGCAGCGCCCCTTGGATCACAAATTATTCTTAATTAGTTATACCAAGAGTTCTGACCCCTAGAAACCTCTTGGTTTTTTGTTGGGAAGGAGGTGAGATGAACATGGCATATACAAAGATAAATTTAATGGACAAAGCCTATAAAATCACAAAAGCATACGCAAAAAGTGGCGGCCAAACCCCTCTTGATGCTGTATTGAGAACTGTCTACGAAGAATTGAAAAAAGTAAACGATGATGTTGAAAAGGAAAGAGGGTGATAAATATGGCATCTAAAAAATTAATAGATGAAGTATGGAGTAAAGGAAAGACTATTCGTGGAAAGAATCCAGATGTTTGGAGAAAGGACGTCTATGACAATAAAATGAAGCGTGGTTCATATGGAACTGAGGGAAAATATGGTTGGGAAATTGACCATAAAAATCCAAAAGACAATAAAGGAGGCGACCAATTAAGGAATTTGCAACCGCTTCAATGGGAAGAGAATCGCGAAAAGGGATCAAAAACTCAACATAAAGGTAAATAATAACTTACTATCAATATGTGTTGGTTTTCAGTAAATTCTATTTTTGTCGTTTTGTTATATAAAAAGCAACGTCGCACAACAACCATTAAAAGAACAGATTTTGTATTTTGCTGTAAGTAAATACAAAATTAGTTAGTGTCAATTAATTACAAGAAAGTAAGATCTTTTCTGTTTGCCAATTCTTACTCTGCTAATAAAATTGCTGTTCACCTGAATGCAGAATATAAAGGTAGAAAATTAGAAAAGGTATCCAAAAATCTGGCTGTTGTTTTGCGGTTTAGGCAGAAACAAATCATTAATTTTGTTTTGTTTGATATTAAGTCTGAGTGTCCATATCAAAGAATACCTAAGTCAATAAGGTTATATTTGGAAATTGAAAAAGAGTTGCTGAAATTATCAGAAGAAAAGTTAGATGAATATTCAACCGCTTCCGAAGATTATCAAAACCAACTTCTCTCTCCTGCAATTGAAAGAGCTGTTGGGAATTTTCTGACTGATGTTAAAAATGATAAACGTTTTCAAAATCTCCTTGAGGACAAAATCAAATCAGCACACTACACATATTACAAAATTGCATATAAATATGCTTTACCGACGATGAGAACGGTTCCGTATATTTTACGACTGGTTTATGATACCAACTGATAGAGTTTTATCTTTCAGAATAAATTTTGTGTTTAGAGCTTCGAGTAATTCGACTTTTTTCTTTGCTTCTTTGCATAGTAATGTGTAGCGAAAATATACTTTGATAGTACCGATATTCACTTCAGAAATATTGATGTTCCGTGATCTCAGAAGAAGTAATTTACTACTAGGGTCTTGTGTGCAAATAATATTTGCGAAATAAAAATCAATAATTTTCTTACTGATTTCTGGTTGAAATTTTATATTTGAGAAATCAATTTCGTCGATCAAATCTACCATTTGCTTTAATAAGTTGAAGTAGTTAACCGATGGTTGTTTACAGTTTGGGTGTTTAAACCTGGAGCAACGGAAATATATATGTTTTCGATACCCACCTGATTTAAGTTTTCTGTTTTTATGTCGCTCAATTACACTGTCTCCACATCCACCACAGATAATAAATTTACTTACACTATTTTCTGATCTGTGGGTCCAATTAAGCTTTCTAATGGGTCTTAGATTTTCCTGAACTTTATCAAATAAATCCTTGGATATAATTGCCGGATGAGAACCATCCAATAATTCTCCTTTAAAAGGGAGCTTACCATAATAAAAATGTTTTCTGAGCATTGAATAAACTGTACTTTTTGATAAAGAATTGCCGGTTTTAGTTCGCAAGGAAGTGTTTTCATCAATCCATACTCTTAGTTCATGAACTTTCATATTCTCCAACCCAACTTTTTCAAAGATTTGTTTTATATAAGGTGCTTTTTTCTTGTCTACTATTATCTTTGCATCGCTTCCGATTTTTAAATTTAAATATCCAATAGGAGCCGGTCCCGCTAACCAACCTTGAAGGTATTTATTTTTTACTCCACGCCTAATGTTGATTGCACGATTGTCATTTTCCAGTTTTGCCTGGCTACACAAGATCATCAGTAAAAATTTATGGTTTGGACTGTTGGAAAAAACCTGATTGTATGTTTTTATCTCTAATAATTTTCCTTTATCCATTAAATCCACCAGATCTCCAAGATCTCCTGCATTTCTGCTCAGTCTATCCGGTGCCCAGACGATAATGGCATTTACGATCTGGTTTTCCAGATCATCTACTAGTTCGATAAATCTAGGTCTTGATCTGGATTGCTTTGCAGAATGTTTTTCTCTGTATGTTTTTTCGATTAGCAAACTCTCTTTATTCGAAATATCTTGCATTTCCTTAACTTGCGATTCTATAGATAGGGTTTGTCTTTCATCCGACTCGGAGGACTTTCTTGCGTAAAGGCCGTATTTTAGACTATTTTGAGGATCCATCAATACAACACATACTCATATTTTGGAATGAAAGCAAGTGGAGTTGTTATCTATATCAAACTATATCATCAGTAAAATTCGCTACATTTCCTTTTTATAGTGTCTCAAATGTCTCATTTAGGTATAAAATAGACACAGCCTGGAGTATTTACGTATGGGCTCAACAGGTTCTAGACCGACCTGCTCAGCACATAGAAAAGCCCAAAAAAAGTCTATTACGACAAGCCAAAACATAGCTAAACCATAATATTTCAATTATTAAAAACA
>JAFGPD010000038.1 GCA_016926185.1 Candidatus Woesebacteria bacterium
CTGATTATCATTTTCCTGAGTTAACTCTAAATCACTGCTTGACAACGTTACACTTCCACCAGAGACACTTTCTTCTGCATCATCTGAACTTGAACAAACTCTTCTTAAAACAGTATTTGGTGATAATGGAGGTGTGGGTGAAGGTATTGGTGTAGAAGTAGGAGATGGGCGAGGTGTTGGTGTATTGTAGGGGGTAGGAGTAGATCCTCCTGTACCGTTATATTCATGACCGCCGTAGTCAGGCAAACTATCACGCAAGTTATAAAAATAATCATTGTAAATTCCTGACACATGATTGTTATGATCAATTGCAGGCGAGTTTGAAAGTAATCTGAACCAGTCAGCAGTTAACGCACCTGCTGAAGTTGGTCCAATCTTTGCCAGCAGCGGGTCTCCAATCACATCTCCCTCACCTCGGGCATTTGAATTGCTCGGTGCCACTGACCAGAGATTGTGGTGGAAATGAAGATCTGGATCACTTACTCCAATTGATGCAATTCGAGAACTGCTTGTATTTACAAAAATATTATTAACAACATAAGTGTTTACAATATCTTTACTACTACCGCTTAAATAAAATGTTTCGTCGCTGCTATCGTTAACAAAGGTATTGTGGGCGATGGTCGCATTTGTAAGGCCGATCCAGCACGATCCGCCCTGAATATTTAGTGAACCGTTTCCACCCATTGAAAAATTATTATAAATCCTTAAACCATCAGAGGCTTCTCTTTCGGTGCTATATGATTCGTCACAAACACTAATAGAAGCATGTCCTGTGCCTGCTTCTGATTGATATGCCAAGTTATTTCGTACAATTGCTCCGGGACAATTATCTATATAAATATTTACTCTGTTGTTGTACGAGATATTATTTTCAATTATAGTTCTGCGGCCTTTGAAACATGATATTGCTTCACCATCGTTCTCATAGACAAGACTGTTTCTTATGATATTGTCTTCACCCTGAGCAGTTACACTGTACGTTCCGCTTGTTCTTCCATCTGTTCTCATCGAGTTCAGGTAGACTTCGTTGTTTTCCAATAAATTCCTGTCACCGGTGATCAATATTCCGCTTTTCCAGCTATGATGAACTTTGATGTTTTCAATTAAGTTATCATTTCCGGTTACTCCTAAAGCTCTTTGAGGAGCGCTCTCAACAGGTGTATTTTCAATCTCAAAATTACGGAATCTGATATTACTGCCGCTGATCGTGACAAGGTATTCTCCGCCGGTCATGCTACCCGCATAGATACGGGGACGCGATCCCTCGATTCCGGCGACTGTAATATTCGAGCTGGATATAGAAAATTGCTCGTTATAATTACCTGCGCGAACGTATACAGTGTCTCCTGAGGATACAGCATTCACTGCTGACTGGATTGTTGAATAATTATCAGGAACATAAAAGGTAGCTGCATTTGAATATTTTGTGAATGCAATGAAAAGTAGGGTAGTGAATAAGAAAAATAATTTCTGTTTTCGTTTGAAGTTCATCAAACTAAGAATACATTTTCTGGACATCTGAATCAATGTAATGAAGGTTTAGATAGGAGTGAAGTAGTAAGCCCAACTGGCATAATCGGTCAGATCAACATAATTATCACAGTTAAAGTCTCCTACAGTTGGGCCTCCATAATTTCTTACAAATGGAGCAAAGTAATTAGCCCATACAGCATAGTCATATAGCGCTGCTCTTCCGTCACCATTGGCATCACCGTTTGATCGAGTGCATTGAGGAGGCGTAGTTGTCGGAGTGTTTGTAACTGTTGGCTTTGGAGTATTTGTTGGCAAGGGTGTTGTTGATGGTTGTGTACCGCTATATTCATGAGCTCCAATATCAGGGTTGGTATCACGGATGCTTCGAAAATAATCATCAAATACCTCGGGTAAGGGTATTCCACGGTCTATAGCTGGAGAACTGCTCGTCAGCTTAAACCATTCTGCTGCTAACTCTCCACCCGTTATTGATCCTGTTCTGCTTATGTGTGGATCTCCGATTATATCGTCATTAGGATTTTCACTTCTTACATCTGACGGTGGTGCTACCGTCCATAAATTATGCGAGAAAGTTATTCCTGGATCTCCCACACCACTTCCTGTTATTGGATGATTGCTTACAATTATATTGTTGGCAATTAGTGAATCCGAGTGTGCGCCTGCATAAATAATAAAGGCATATGACAGAGGATCGATTATAGTATTATTGGCAAATGTCAGATCATTCAGTCCGCTTTCTGCCTCACTTGTCTGGTTATAAAAATAAAAGCCTGTATTTCCTCTCCAGAACAAATTATTGATCACCTTTGCGTTTTTTGCTTTGAGGTTTGTAGAATCTACCACCTCATCTGTATAGTTAAAGCTATCACCAAAACGTCTTGAGCCTCCAACTTCCTTTTGATAATAAAAAATACTATCCGGTGTGTTATAACTTATGTTTCTTTGATAAGTAGCGTTGTAGCAGTTACCCATATAGTAATGGCTATGTGATACGTTCCAAACAATATTATCTTCAAATAATATTTCTCCTTCTCCGTCTTGATTCGCCTCATACGCGTTTATTCCAATTCCCCAATGTTCATGTACAACGTTTCTTCTTACTATTACGTCTTTCACTCCGCCTCTGCTGATAGAGATAGCGCTGCTCCAGCAGCAAGTGCCCACCAATCTTTCCGACACGCGGGAACTGTAATAAACCTCGTTGTTTTGTATGATCACACCTGAACCTGATATCATTCTGATACCAGATCTCCAGTTATACTGAGATTTGTTATCACGTAAAGTTATATGATCTCCAGTAGTGGCAATACCATCACCACTGCTATTGGATACGATAAAACCATCGAATACTATCCAGTTACCACTGATTGTTACCAATGAACTCCATTCACTTGACGGAATACTACCTCTTGTTGGCTGGTGGGGATTGTCGAAGTCTGGATCGGGGAGATCTCCTCTAATATTCACTTCTTCACCCGGATAAGCTTTGATAATGATAGGATTACTGCTTGTACCAGAATTACTGATACTAACTTCTTCTGTATATGAACCTTTTCTAATATAGAGACTATCTCCTGCATAAGCAGTATCAACACCAGCTTGGATTGTTGTAAAGTCTCCACTACCATCCTGGGCAACGGTGTAAGTGGCTGCAGATGCTGACCTAGTATATATAAGCATAAAAAGTATTGACAATGAAGAAAAAATGAATATTTTTCGTTTGAAGTTCATCAAACTAAGAATACATTTTCTGGACATCTGAATCAATGTAATGAAGGTTTAGATCGGAGTGAAGTAATTAGCCCATATTGCATAATCGGTCAGATCAACATAATTATCACAGTTAAAATCACCAACAGATACACCTCCATAATTTCTTACAAATGGAGCAAAATAGTTAGCCCATACCGCATAGTCATAAAGTGCTGCTCTTCCATCACCATTGGCATCACCGTTTGATCGAACACAGCCAGGAGTAGGAGTGGCTGAAATGCAGGCACCATCATTACAACCATGTTCACAATCATAGACTAGTGTTCCTGGCACATAACTACCGCTTCCTTCAGGGCTTTCATAACACCACTTTTCATTAACTTGAGTGTTTGAACCATTACATTCATCATATAAAACGCTTTGTGTTCCAACTTCATTGGTATAAGTGACATTTCCTTTTATGAATATATCGTTTGGTGCTTCTTCCGCGTCAGAATCAACACAATTTAAAGGTTGCGGAGGGGTATTGGTCGGGCGTGGTGTTGGTGTCAGGGTTGGTCGCTGAAATTCGGTACCGCATGCATTTTGCACGCCCAAAAGTGTAATTGTACGTGTACCGTTACTTACACCTCCATTGGCAAGATCTTCTAAAAGCACCTGGAAATTGGGAGAGCCCGAACTCCAAGACCATGGGTTTAGCACATCTATCTTGCCCCAACCGCAAAGCTGAACATAATTATCCCAGAAGAGATAATTAGTAGATACATCCTCGCAACCGGGATATACAAAGACCATAAGCTCATCTGTAAGATCTGACATGTATGTTTCCATGCATGAAATGAAAGAACTTGCCTGACCGCTTACGAGAAAACCTGATGCTCCCATCACCATTTTACTGCCCAAAGGCGAAAGACCTTCTCGTGATCTCAGCAGATCAATTCTGTCTTTTACAAGCTTCATGTAGGAAAGAGAAGTAGTGCTGCCGATAGGTAAATTCGAAGGCAGACCGCCGTTTGATCTAATTACCTGATGCAGCATGTCGGCAAATCCCGGCTGGCTGTCTGTGCCAATAGGCAGTGAGTCAATATCGTTGCGTATCTCATGATAACCTCGACCGCAATTTTCCATGGTGTAACGATAACCACTGCAGCATCCGCAATTTTGCACTTCATCATAGAACCGAAGTGCAAGCAATGTACCGTCATTTACATAAGGCTGCAGCTGTGACCTTAGCGAGCTAGTCAGGATACCGTTAAAGTAGTTCACAGCTGACTGGTATTGGTAGAGGTTATTTAACATATGATTGCATTCAGCTACACTGCCGACAGTGATGATGACGCTTTTCCCTGCTGCTCTAGCAGATTGCAATTCAGAAAGTATTTCGTTAGCATTCCTCAGTGAACCGCTGGTATAAGCTTCCATGCTATATTGTGTCATTGCGGATATTGGCACATACATACCACCCCATTGAGTTTCGGTGCTTTGGGCAAAAACAGGCTTTACAAAGGTGGTGAAGAAAACGCCGATAAAAATGAAAATAATTAATACTTTAGGTCTTGAAGTCATTACATACAGGATATATTAATTTAGAGGGTGAAATCAATTATATTTTAAATTGGAGTGAAGTAGTAAGCCCAACTGGCATAATCTGATATATCCACATAATTATCACAGTTAAAATCTCCTACAGATGGACCTCCATAATTTCTTACAAATGGAGCAAAGTAGTTTGCCCATACCGCATAGTCATATAGCGCTGCTCTTCCGTCACCATTGGCATCACCGTTTGATTTAACACAAGCGGTTCCGTGTGTAGAAGTTGGTACGGGGGTATTAGTTGGTCCGGAAGGCGGTGTCTCGGTGGGATTTGGTGTATTTGTGGGTCTGGGAGTAGAGGTAGGTCTTGGTGTGGAAGTCGCTGTTGGAAGAGGTGTGTTGGTGGGTGTGGGTTTAGGAGTGTTAGTAGGACGGGGAGTGTTCGTTGCAGTAGGTGTTGGTGTTGAAGTGGGAGTATTGGTTGGTCTGGGTGTGTTGGTGGGAGTAGGTGTGGATGTGTTTGTCGGGGTTGGGGTCGCGGGAGGTGTTGGCGTATTAGTGGGAAGAGGCGTATTTGTCGGAGAAGGTGTATTTGTTGCAGTAGGTCTTGGTGTTGATGTGGAAGTTGGTATTGGCTCACCGGGGGGTATGACCGGATGATAGTAATTTGCCAGATTATAATAACCTGCAAGATAGTTATTGAGAATGACTGCGTTTGTGCGGAATTCCGATAACGAACGATCGTTAAATGACCAGAAAAGTCCGCATTCATAGAGATCGTGAGCATCAATTGGTTCGCTGACTTTTGGTGTAAAAAGCTGGTCGGCGAGATCTAGAAGCTCATAGCCTTTTATCTGATCTTGATACGAAACAACATGGGCAAGAGGAGATATAAGAGTGCTTATAAGTTCAACAGCTGTTTCACCATCTTCTAAAACGACCAGACCTCCATCCGTTTTGAAATAAAGCGGTTTGGGACAATTATCACGGTTTTCGTCTGTACAGCAGGGAAGGACTTGGTCAGAACCCCGATAAGCAATTATTGTATCTTCATTGAATCCTCCCGTTTGGAGATCTATATAAGAGTGATTATCTTTGCTGAAACTTGCATAGAACGAGTAATAATAATTCATGGCATTATCAAGATACTGCTGAGGAGGGAGTTCGCCGCTGAGTATCGCCATCTCACCGGATAAATGCTGCGACATGTATGTCAATCCGGTTTGGGCTTTGAGTGGTTGTGGATCGTACATATACCATTCATGTTTTCCGCCCTGGCAGATATTCAGAGGGTTGAGAGCATTATTATTTACTGTACCTTCCGGACAATAACTAAATAGACTACCACGGACTAGTTCTCCGTAAAGATTTATGTCATGATAGTTATCATCTGGTTCGTTGTTACGATCGAATGAAAATACATATCCATTGGCGTTTATACCAAAATCTTCGATTTGCTTGTACAAGTCACCGCCGCTTTCTGCTAGCCGAGCGTTCAGTGCCATTCCGCTCATTTGCCATCCAAAGAAGTGGGGACTCATATTTTGTTCCGGCAGATTTTTCCCCATAGTCCTTCTTCCCGCAAGATCATACCAACCTATTCCAGAGTCGGGATCAAATGTTGTGTTGGGAAAATCATAATAGACACGGTTGTCGATATCAGGATCAAATATTTGTATCCAATATTCTGGGCTATTCCAATATCTTTTGTTTAAATTGTTTGGATATGATCCGTTATCTAAGATCATCCATTCAGAGGCTACTTTAGTGGCAACCGCCGAGCTGACCCTGCGGATACGTTCCCAGAGGTTGATAGTCCGGCAATTCTTTCCTTGATCATATGGAATTTCCAAAGAAGTGCAGTAGGTCTGGGGAAGAATTCCTGCCGAGTGCATTATTCCCCAAATCCTGTATATACCGCTGCTATCCGGTAAATATCTCGCTGTTACTCCAGTGTCACGAAGTTTGAACGCATCAGGAGGAAATTTTTCAGGATCAAAGGGTGCTTGCGGATAAGCTTCATAAGGAAAACCTGATAGAGGTTTTTCATATTCCGGTCCGGTGGTCAGCATATCTATCTCGTTTACCGAAAGATATGTATGAGTGATCGCATTTTCAAGATCAGATTGTTTTCGTCCTTCGGTAAGATATTTAAATAAGTGATATCTGGCAAAGAGGGTGTTTCCGGCTGCCATACATTTCCTCCACTTAGCCCAGCTATCAAGCCATATGGCATAATCTATTTCCGGAGGGTATTTCTCTTTTTCGGTATCCGGGATGTCAGGAGGGGTATAGGGAGGGGGATTTTGACAAAACAGTCGCGCTTTCCATGTTGCTCTTATATCGGCCGGAGCATCTGCATATTTTGCATCAAGACTTGCCGCTGAGTCTTTAAACTCATCATCTATTTTCCCATCACCGTCTAAATCTTTTCCGTCGCCATCAACATCTTCAGCAAGCTGATCGTAAAAGGGATAAAAGTTCTCTTGTGTTTGGATCACTTGCTGGAATTTATTTTTGATGGTCTCGAATTTGTGCTGCAGATTGAACCAGACTTCCCAGTCAAACGATGGTCCGACCCAAGTCCCTTTTCTATGCCAGACCTCTCTACCATCCGGACTTATGAATCTTTGCCAGCTGGTATTATCAGGATAAACGACCTGATTGAATATTGAGATCTCGGTGTAACCGGTTTGTTCATCAATGATAAGGTCCGTTATCAAACGGTCTTCCCAGTTACCCCAATCAAAAAATCCGGAATCAGGATTCCAGGTACCTAATCGCTGCCAAACATGCTTACGGTCTGTCGTTATTATCCTTTGCCAGCTTGTGTTGTTGGGAAAAATGACTTGGTGAAAATGTCTGATATTGGTGTTCCCGGGGATCAGCGGTTTTTCGTTCAGGTCACGAACGGACCAGGTTTCCCAGTCAAAAAAACCAATTGAGGGATTCCATGTTCCTTTTCTCTGCCAAAGATAACGCCCATCCTGTGATAATATCCGTTGCCAGCTGATATTGTCGGGGAAAACGACCTGATTGAACATTGAGATCTGAGTGAGCCCTGTTTCCTCATCAATATTTGTGTCTGTCACTTGTTTTCTTTCCCAATTACTGTCCCAGTCAAAACTGTTAGTATCAGAGTTCCATACTCCTTTTCGCTGCCACAAGCGTTTTCCGTCTGAGGCAAGCGCTCTCTGCCAAGCATCGTTGTTGGGAAATACTGTTTCATTAAAATCTAATAGATCATTAAGCTCAGCAGCCTCGTACATCGGTCTTGGCTGAGGATCAAAGGGAACTTCTAATGCTGCTTTTTCCCGCAGCTCCTGTCTTTGCTGAACAAGATATATTCCGGATGCAAGTCCTATTACAAGAAGAAGCAGTCCTACGATCGAAGAAAACTTGATACTTCGAAAGACACGCATAATTTAATGTATCACACAATTATCAATCCCGTACATATATGAAATCCATATGGAAATTATTATTTTTAAAAAGAAGTGAGAATAAATAGAAAAAGAATCGGAGGTTAAATAATTTAGTTAACTTTTAGCTTTATTCCTGGTCCCATTGTGGAAGTTACAACGGCTTTTTCGATCTGGCGTGCTGTGATCGCATCAATTACAGCTGCAATATTTTCTTCAAGCTCATTATCTTTTTGACTTACTTTTCCAACGACAGTATGCATTACCGGAGCTTTCTTTTCTGTTTTTAAGGTCAGCTCGTCGGCCGAGAATTTCTTTGCATCCGAAGGGGACTTTATCAGTGTACCGCTTTTTGGATTGGGCATGAGTCCTTTTGGTCCGAGATCCTTTGCAAAAGGTACCAGTTTTGGCATCATGTCGGGTGTTGCCAGCAGAATGTCAAAATCAATTTTGCCCTGCTTTAGTTTCTTTACCGTATTGTCATCTGCCACTTCCACCTTCTTTGTTTTTCCAGTCGGATGGGGGAGAGTCACTTTTGCAGATAGACCTTCCTTTTTGACAACTACGTGCATTTCAACTGTGCCGTCGAATTTGGTGTATGAGGTTTCTTTGACAAGTTTGACTGCCTTGTCCAAAGGATAAAATTTTTCTCTGTCGATTTTGGAAAGTGATGTTTTGTATTTTTTACCCCGAATTCTTGGTTCGGATGTTCTTTTATCTGATCTTTCAGAAGTTTCTTTATCAATTTTTGGTTCATCAATAGGCAGTTCTCCCCCTACTACCTTGATCCTTTCACCGCCCTTTAGCCCCACACCTGAAACTGACCCTTTGCCTTTTTTGCTAAGTTTTGCTTCTTCGGCTTTTTTGGCCTCTTGTGCTTTTTTCTTTGCCTCATAAGCAGCTTTACCTGACAGATCTTCATCAGGTACTCCGCTAATGACTGCTGTTTTTGTTTTTCCCATATGCAAATGATTAAAATGCTAATATACTAATTAATTCGAATGCTACGAATTACTACTAATTTGTTAGCGTGAATAGCTATTAAGTTTAATTATTAGTATCTATTTGTAACATTAGTATTCATTTGTTGATTAGTATTATCACTTATTCTTCGTAGTCAACACCCATTGACCTTGCTGAGCCTTGAACTATCTTCACTGCTGATTCCAGATTGTCCGTATTAAGATCGGCCATTTTGTCTGTTGCTATTTGCTCTATTTGCTGTTTTGACAATTTCCCGGCTTTTTTTCTAGGTGTCTCACCGCTGCCTTTATCGATCTTCAGGACCTTTTTTATCATGTCTGTGACCGGTGCTAATTTTGTTTCAAAAGTAAAAGATCTGTCCTCATATATGGTGATAACAGCAGGGATGACTTCACCCTTTTTATCCTTTGTTGCGTTATTGTATTGATTGACAAAATCCATAATTGCAACACCGTGTTGACCCAATGCCGGGCCCAACGGGGGAGCAGGGGATGCCTCTCCGCCTTTAAGGTTGACCTTTATCTTTGTTAGAACTGCTTTTGGCATAATATTAGTCTATTATCTGAAAAGTTTTTTCTAGTCTGGCCAAAGAAGTATATCGAAGGCGTATTTTCGACAAACTTGCTTTAAGCCGTCTACCTCGCTGAATATGAAATTTTAGCGAAGTGTAGTGATTTTAACTGAAATTAACCCAAGTGTAAAGAGCTTATTTGTTTTTTTGCACCATTAACTTCACCCTGAATTCTTGCAAGCCTTTCTGCAAAAGGTCCTTCGTTGACTTCTGTTACGTGTTCAGTGATTTTTCCTTCTCTGGCGACTCTTGTGATCATAGTACCGCCACCTTTTGGGTTGGGATGATATGTTACAAGACCATCTCTCATGGCTTGGCTGAAAGTCGCATCTACTTTTTCCTCCTTTGAAAGTGGCTGATTTTGAGGCTTATGATTTAGTGGATATCCTTCTTTCATAAGTGTTTATTAAATCAGATTTATTTGAAGAATAAAAGCTTTAAATATGTTTTAGATATTTAATAAAAAAGGCGATTGGAAAATTATTTATTTTTGTTGTCGAATTCGGACTTGAGACCAACGTATAAAGAAACTTCAAAGCTTCCGGGTTCAATTTTCGTTTCATCAATTCCATTCCAAGTTTTCAATTGTATCGTTACTCCGCCATTGGAATTTGGAATTATCTTTACATTTCCTTCTTCTAATCCAGCGCTTATAGTGTCTATCAGAGAATCTGCTTCACCGGGCAGCATTCCTTTATCTTTGTAGAATGTTTTTTTTGAATTTTGTGCTGGCGTCAGCCAGAGATTGAATAAATATTTCTTTTTTTCTTGTCATATTATTTTTCTAGTGACCTAGAAATAAATTCATAATTTATTTATCACTTCATTCCTGCTCTCCACATGCAAGAGAACCTTGCAGTGATACTATCTGTGGGTTCTTTTGTTTTTAGACAATGATTGCATTTATCTATCAAAGCATCGGTAAATCTTTTTTCTTCCGGGTGAGTTTTTCCTCTGTTTTTAAGTTGTTTCAACTGCTTGATGTTATTTTCCATGCCACAATTAGCACATCCAATGTCAAGCGATATTGCAAATTGTTCATCAATATTTATTCGATCTTTCATAATAATATTATAGGATTTAGTTGACTGAAAATCAAAATGCTAAAAATCTTTTTGTTTAAACCTTTGTTATCTGGAGAAGATCCAACTCGACTGGGGTTTCGCGGCCGAATATTGAAACTAGAACTTTTACTTTTCCTTTTTCCTCGTCAATATCGTCAACCGATCCCAAGAATCCTGAGAATGGCCCGTCTGTTATCTTGACCGCTTCACCCTTGCTGAACTTTGTCTTGAATCTTTTTGCGGGTGTTGCAACGAACTTTTGGATATTGGCAACCTCTGCATCAGAAAGGGGAGTAGGGGTTTTGCCTGTTCCGACAAAGCCTGTGATCCCGGGAGTTGTGCGCACTGCCAGCCATGTTGGGTCATCCAAAATAAGCTTTATGAGAAGGTATCCGGGAAAGATCTTTTCCTTGATGTTTTGCTTTTTACCGCTTCTTATGATGACCCTGTCCTGTGTTGGGACTAAAAGTTCAAATATCTTATCTTCAAGCATTTGGGTTTCGACTCTTTGCCTCAAGGTTTCTGCAACACGCACTTCGTGGCCGCTTGCGGTGTGGACGACATACCATTTTGCGCGCGGATCGTCTTTTTTATTGATCACAATATGGCCGGAAACCTTTCTATTGCCTGTTCCTTTTTCCTGAAGTTTATGTTCATCATTGGGGTCGTACTCTTTATCTATTTCTTCATTTACTTCCTCTTCCTCCTCATCTTCATCATCTTCATCGTCATTGTCATCTGAGCTTGATTTATCATCCTGTTCAGTTTCAGCATTATCACTTTTTTCAATTATGTCAGTGTCTTTATCGTCTTCAGTCTTCATTTTTTCGTCTTCATTTTTCTCAGAAAAATCAGTTTCCTCGGTGTTTGCAGATTCGTTATTGTCATCCTGAGTAACTTCAGGTTCACTTTCTTTGGGAGCATCTTCGTCAGAGGTTTGATCGTCATCAGATGGGGAAGCGGTATTTGAACTTTCTTCCACAGCCTCTTCAGAAGCAGTTTTTTCATCCTTTTCGTTTACCATAGACTCTTCAGAAGGTTTGGTATCCTCCTTCTTTGGATCAACATCTTCCTTAAGGGAATCGTTTTGATCGGTTATTAGTTGGTCTTCGTCTTTTGCCATGATCTATTATATCGCAAGTAAATATTCTAATGCTTTTGTAAACAAAAAGTCCAGCCCTCCGGTATAGGCGGCCACAGCGGCTGAAATAATTATTACTATCAGCGTTAGTTTTATAACTTCTTCCCGCTTGGGCCAAACTACTTTGGAGAGCTCCAACCTTACATCTTTAAGGTATTTGATTGCAGCCTTCACAACAGAGCAATTTTATCATGTAGATTATTTACAAGCAAGAATTTTGTTTGTAAAATGATATCAGCAAATATGAACTTATCAACTTTATATATTATTCTCAGGGTATTGGCAGTGTTGATCCTCTTAGTTCTGTTTTGGGCGTGGTCTTTATACAATCAGCTTGTCAGAAAAAGAAATCAATATTTGACGGACCTTTCAGACACCAATATCCAAATTAAAAGAAAAGCTGAGCTGATCGACCGATTGATATCTTTGGTTACAGATTATTCCAAGCACGAAAAAAATACTTACAAAGGCGTTGCACAAGCTCGTTCAACTTTGAATAATGCAAAGTCGATAACAGGATCTGCAAAAGCTGAGAATATGCTTACCGAAACTCTGCGTTCTTTGATGGTTGTCATCGAAGCATATCCGGAGCTTAAGGCTAACGAAAATTATAAAGAACTAAGGATGGACCTTAAAAATCTTGAAGATAAAATTGCTGACTATCGTGAAGAGTATAACCGTTCTGTGCAAACATACAATAATGCTGTGCAACTTTTCCCCAGTGTTTTGCTGGCATCGATTCTAGGCTTTAAGGATGCGGAGCTGTTTCAGGTGAAAAGTTCTTCATAAGATGACAAAAGTAAGTGATTTTTTTGCCGATCTTGAGTTTGTGAAGATATTTCGATGAATAATTTTGCAAGAAAAGCGAGAATAGTGTTTTTCTCTCTTTTGGCGGCATTTTTGTTGACTGCCGTTCCAACCTTTGCACATGATCTGCAAAGCGGTTACTACAGAGAAAAAATTATTGAACCGTTAAAGAAATTGGGAGAAACAATAGATGAATACTCCAAAACCTCGGTTCCTACAGTTCCTCCGGTGAAAAAATATAACTACGAAAGTGAAGGTAGTGTAAAGACCAATGTTCAGATAAATATCAATGGAACCCCATATCAGCAAAAAGTTGCTCCAACAGTCACTCAGCAAAAAGTCACAATTATTCCTCAAAGAGAGTGTTATCGCTATATGGTTACCCATCTAGATGGTTCAACCTCTAATCTTTGCTATTCAAAGAGTGATTATGAACAGCTGAGAAGTTTTGGCTATGACCTTTCGTCTGCAAAGACCTTTTATGAGTTTCATTTGGAAGGGGTAGAGAATTATCAAGCCACTTATGAAAGGACCGGATCTGATATTTACTTGGACGCCAAAGCAAGTCAGCAACAAAAGGCTGATAGAGAAAAAGAAAAGATCAACCAGATCACGCTCCAAATGCAGCAAATAGAGGAGAGGGGATACTAGATTAGAAGAGGTTTTCTTATCAAATAAAAGTTTTTGCTACTAGTTATTATTTCCACTATCAGCAAAAGACATACAGCTAAGGTTTAGAAGGGTTTTTCTCCTCGTCTTTTTTTCGTTGTTTGTCTAAAGTGTCTTCGGTAAATCCCCAAGCTGCTTTCTCTTCAGGTGTCATACCGTTAAATCTTTTTTTCTGTTCTAGGTTACTTTTTCTCCTCATCCACCTTGCAAGCTCTTTTTCGTTAACTGTATGCTCTCCGATTTCAAAATCATCTTCACCCATTGAATACACCTCCTTTGATAGAAAGTATTGTATTTATCATACGAATAGATATATAAATATCTTTTTACATCATAACAAAAGATACTGGATAATTGAAAAATATGAATTATATGCAAGGGACGGACCCTCGTTTAACGGACCCTCGTTTAATATAAATACCTTTTAATATAATTGCAAAAATACTGGATAATTGAAAGATATAGATTAAGGTTAGTTATTTACCTTTAATCCTTCTGAGGAAGTTCTGAGCGATATTGCCGGTTTCTTCTCTGATTTCTTCGATTTCGCTTGCAGTGCTGTTAAACGCAAAACCACCCGTTTTGGGGATTTTTGTTCCGTCAGCACCTTGGTCCTGATATTTGTTTTCGATATTGGTTCCAAATTGGGTAGCACCACCTTTTTTACTTGCAGTTTTTCGTGTTCTGCTAACTATTTGATCATCAGGTTCAGCGTCGGTTACTTTTACTCTGGTTAATTTATGATTTTGAGGAATAACGTCTTCACCAATATCATTTAGACGGCGATACGATATGGTTCCACTATCAGGTCTAAGGGATCTGAGAAATCTTACAACACCCTGGAGAAATAGAGGTGTTCCGTCAGGAAGTCTGTCAATGTTTCGTTTTCGCCATTTTGTTTCCTCAACCCCCTGAACTTCTTCTGGTTCTCTTCTGGAATTATACTTTGGTGGTTCTTGTTGAAACTCAGCCTCAAGGTCAAATTCATCTACGAATTGATCATCAAACTCTCCCGGCTCAACTTCGTGTCCTATTCTTTTTTTCATAGCACCTATATTTTATCATTGAAGTTCAATGAGTCTGTATTTTTGCAAATTCAGAGGGATTCAAGGCTGAGCCTGTAGCGATCGTAGAGATCTTCAGTGAGGTGGCTGGGGTAGTTGGCCTTTATTGCGACAACGATCAGAGCTAGACTAGTGAGCAGAATATCTTTGTTGGTTTTTGATGACTTGGAAGTAGAGTAAAGACACAGCTTGTATTGATGTTGGAGAAATATTATTTGAGTGAAAAAATCCCTGTCCGAAAATCTTGGAGGAATATATATAGTTTTTGCCTTTTGTGTTAGCTTTTTGCCTTTTTTGAGTTTGCTTTGGGCGCTTGAGAGAGTTATCTCCTCAACTTCTATATTTCTATCTTTGATCTGTTCTTGGATAGATTCGACTGCATCTTTTAGTTTTTTACTTAGCACCATATCAGGAAGTGCTTTGAGCAGTTTGTCACTTTTGAATTTTGAACTGTCGAGCTTTTTCAAGTAATCTTTTTTTGCTTCTTTGACTCCTGTTTTATAATCAGCAAGAACTTGCTTGTATGTTTTTAGTTTACTTTTTGAAGTTTTTTTGATCTTTTCAGTACTTTTTTTAGCCATGGATCGATTCTGATGTTATATTTAGTCTAAATGACGAAAGCAATATTTCCAAGTTTTGAATTTGAAGAAAGCTTATGGAGCAGTGGATATGATGTAGTTGCCGGTGCGGATGAGGTTGGCAGGGGATCATTTGCCGGACCGGTTGTGGCAGCGGCTGTGGCTTTCAGGAAATTTTCTGATTATCAATTTCCGATCATCAATGAAGACAAACAAAAGGTGGTTATCAGGGATTCCAAAACCCTGTCAGAAAGACAAAGAATTATTGCAGGGGAGTGGATAAAAGGGCATTCAATATTTAGTAATGTAGGTCTGGCAAGTGTCATCGAGATCAACGAAAACGGAATTTCCGCAGCTTGTTTTTCGGCTTTTCGTCGGGCGGTGGGGGGTATGAATATCGGTACCGGAAATAGCGTACAATTCCTGCTCGTAGACGGATATATTATCCCTGAAATAGGCATTAATAATAGTTCAAAACAAGAGCTTGTAGGTGCTGAAAATGCAATTAATCATTCATCAGATCAGCTTGCAATAAAAAAAGGTGATCAAAGATCTTTTTCTATCTCTGCTGCATCCATAATTGCAAAACTATTCCGTGACGATCTGATGAAAAAACTTGGCAGGGAAAAACAACACAAAGTTTACGGCTGGGCCAGTAATAAAGGTTATGGCACACAACAGCACACAATTGCGATATTAAAACACGGAATGACAGATCATCACAGGACACAATTTGTGGAAACTTTCCTTAAAAAACATAAAAGGGAAGATATTTAAAAATATCACCTTTCGTTCCTTTTCTTCTGCAGCTTTATCTTGTGCTGGATCTCTTTTTTCTTTTTCTTTCTTTTTTCAGAAGGGGGTTCGTATCTGGCGTTATCTCTTGCTTCGTCTATGATGCCCCAGTCTCTAACTTTATTGCGGAATCGAGCAATGAGAGACCCTGAATCCTCGCCCGGCTTTCTTTTGACCTTTACCATAAGTGATCGCCTCCTTCCCGTACTCAAACGGTTCTAAGTGTTTATTTTGTATGGTGTTTATTAGTTTTAAATCCATAAAACCACCTCGCTTACCTTTATTCTAACAGATGTGTAAAGAGTTTTCTGGATAAATTGTCTTGAAATAATAACATATCTTATAGTAATATACTCGAATAATGCGAAAAGATAGGCTTTTTTGGAACTTAAGAGGTAAAAGAGCGAAGGATACAGAGGAGGACTTAACTCTAACTCATGTAGATTCTCGTCACAGAGGTGATGATCGTGAGTTAGTGCATGAAGATTGCGGTATGCCTTTTGGTCGAGGCACACAATTCCCTCCGCATGTAAATGCAGGAAACATAAGAGAGATGGAAAAAACAGTAGAAGGTGAGTGGCGCAACTACACAAAAGGACACCCAAGTAATATAAAAGAGGCTAAACCCGCAGGAGACGCAATGTATGTGGAAGTTAGGATGGATAAGTACGGAGTAAGACTTGTTGGTGGTTTTTTGAGGCAGGGTCAGGTGGCAACAATATTTCCTGAAGAGGCTTGTGGTGGAAACCTGTTGAATTACAAAGGAAGAAAAATAAAAAAATATAAAGATCGTAATAATGATTGATATTGTTACTTGTAATTTATTACCAACTCGGGAGTATTTCCTGATCTTTGTGTGTTTTCGCTTGATTCAAAGTATGCAAAATCTCCATTTTCGTCATCACCGACAACTTCTTTTTCAAAATGTAGCCTGTATTGTGTAGATGGCCTTGCGCTTACAAGATCATTGACCAGTTGGTCTGTAACGTCAGCCTCTCTCCAGCCGGTTGCAGATTTTTCTGAAAATATCTCAAAACCGGAAATAAGTGCAGGAGTGGAGAAGTCGGTTGAATCAAGACTGTCGCCGTAGTCCAGATGGTCAATTAAAAGATCTCCTCCTGACTTGTAAGGATTTCCCAGTGTTTTGGTTTGGAATAGCCTTATTGTTGCTGAGATGATTTCTGCATCTTCAGGGATCACGGTAATATCAAAACTGATAAATGCCCTTGTGACCAGCTCATTATCCCTGCCTGCGCGGATGTTGCTGCTTGTGCTGCCCGAACCATTGGAGGAGCGAAATCCTTCAAGATCTTTCTGAGGGGGAAGAATTATTTCGCGGGAACTTATTGATGGAATTGGCTGGGTTGGTTTCACTGGAGTTGGTGTCAGATCAAGTTTTGGAGTGGGAGTGGCTTCTACTTTTACTGGATTGACATTGCCTGTTTCGCTTCCCAAGATCAGTCTTCGGTCGGAATTCTCAACCGGCACGGTTCTAAGATTTGTTCTTGCGCTTTGTTTTCCCAGAATGAATGATACTGTGCTGACAGCAGATATTACTACAAAGGCTGTCAGAGAAATTGCTATCTTTTTCCATTTTCTAATTTGTCCGTAAAGGTCCTCGTTTTGCATGTTGAGCCTTATTATATCAAGTAGAAGTATAAAATATTTGACAGGGGTTACCCCTGTCAACCCGTGTCGAAAAAGATGTTTATAGTATTTTGAAAGTGGAGATTATCTTTTCAACGTCCTTTTTGGTCAGGGTAGCGTATGAAACGTCTCCATTGTAGTAAGCTCCTATTATGTAAAGGTTTTCATCCGTTGTGATCACAAAACGCAGCTCATTGACCCCCAAAGGGAATTCCCACGGTTTTGTATTCAAAAATACCCTTGCCTCTCTTCCGTTTATTAAGGTGTTGGGAAGCCTTTCGTAAATGAACCATTCACTATAGCCGGGTACATTATTTACTTTGGAAATGATGCTCTGAGTGGAACCGGCATTTATGTTCATTAAATTTTTGAATTGTTCATAATTGTAGTTATAAACACGGTTGCTGTCCTTGATCTTTTCGCGGTTCACCACGGAAATATAAACATAATTTTTCGTTCCAAATTCGCCGGATTCTACATTAGGAACAAGGTGGACGCTTGCTTCACCCACATCGGTGTTGACAAGCATATTTGTTGGCATTTTTATCCTGTAACCAAGTTCGCTTTCATAAGTTCTCCAGTCGTCCGGAATTTCTTCATTTGAGATTTCTGCAGTGGCGGTCGGGGTAGAGGATCTTTGTTTAAAAATATAACCATTTTTATAAAGGATGAAAACGGTGACTCCGCCAAGGATTATTAAAATAACGATGAAAACTCCGGCTTTTTTCATAAATGTTCAGTGAGAAAGCGATATGTAAAAATTATATCATTAAATCGTGTGTGAAGGCTGATTTATATGAATGTCAATTATGGCTGCCAGACCTCTAAAGTATATAATCTGCCGGTATTGCCAATGCAGCCGTAGGTGGCGCTGGTGAGCATATTTGCGTTATGTCCCGAAGAGTTTCGCCACAACTCAAAGGCTTTATTGGGACTGCTGGTATCGGCAATGTTTTCAGCGATGTGTGAGTAATCCGAGTAGGGAAGGGTGTTATTGTCGATCTTGCTTCTGAATCCTGTATGGGAAAATTCGCTTTGAAGTTCATTAGCCCTTAAACTTGCAAAATTACAGACAACTTCATTGTAAGAAAAGTCGGAAAGTCCGTTTTGTGACCTATACCAGTTGATCTTGTTCATCAAAGCTGTTGCGTTATTGGGCGTTTCCAAGACTTCAATTTCTTTATCATTCATATCAAAATCATTTTTTGTAGGATCATTGACGGGTACTATTATTGCCTCCGTGACCTGTGAATTATGAGTGTCATTTTCTTGAGGCTCATTTTGTGATCGAGATTGGGCATTTTTTGTCACTGCGTCGTATGAGATGACGTAACTTCCCAAGACGTCAACTTTGCTGTTAATTCTTTCGTTTACAGTTGATTGTTCAGTTGTATGTACAACGGTATTTTGGTTTAAATTCGAATGAGGGTCTTTTTTGGGATGAGCACGGCTTTGGATAAAGTTAGTAAAAAGCAGGATGTTCAGTGTTAAAAGCGCCAAAAATTGCATCACGGGCAATTTAGCTTAAATGGCATTGAACGTCAAGTCCATACACTTTATAAATGTTATAAAAAGTCCTATAATATTATTATGTCACCGGAAAAACCACTTTTTGGGAAAAAACTTCCTATGAATAAGAGACAATTAGAACAGGCCGCACGTGAGTTCCAAACACCATTTTTTGATAGTATGTTAAGTAAGACTGAAACTGAGAATAATAAACCTCCTTCTGCAAAGATAATCGAAGACGCCCTGGGTAAAGAGTATGTAAATGACTTACCTGAAAAGAAAGGTCTTTTTGCACAATTCAGGCAAGGATCAGGTCAAATAGAGGTGTTTGGTGATAATGGAGAACTTAGTCCTTACAAAAGAAAGTCTGGACAAAAAAGAGAAGAACATGCTTTAGTTGTGACAGAACCCTTAGATGAGGGTAATAAAAACGCATTTTTTAAATTATTATCAAATATTAAAAAAAACCTATTACACAGTAACCAGAAACGAGAGGTTAATGTGGATGTGGTTGAAAGAAGATCGTCTTCAGAAGAACCTGATATTGAAGAAAGAAGAAGAATGTTGAAGGATGCCGGTCTATTAAAAGGAAAGGTTTATATAAGCGATCAGGAAATTGTTTGGAGAACAAGAACCGAAAAACGAAGAACTAGGGAGGAAATAGATTATTTAGACTTTGTGGATGTAGAACCGGAAGATAGAAGTGATCGGATGAGAAAGGCTAGTAGAAACGTAAGAAGATCTTATTCGCAGGCACGCAAAGAATACAAAAAAGATAATTTTGTTGTGCTAGAAAGACCAGAGGTTGAAATTTTGGGAAGGGAGTTGGGTAGAAGAGATTTAGAAAAAGGACATCCTATTATGACGAAATTGAGACATACTAAGTTTGTCCAAAAAGATTTAAGTGATTTAGAGAAAGGTTTTGGTTTGATAGTTAAAGCTAAAATATGCGGTTGTATTGTGGAAGTGGATCTGGGGGGATCGTGGAACATCTTAAAGAAATGCCATTCTGGTATTTGTCAGCTTGAACGGTAACCCTAAAGATTTAGGTATTTTGTTAGAAAAGTTGTTGAAAATAGTCAACTTTGCTGTCCCCATTTTCTGCCGGTCAGTTCGGTATGTTCCTCAGGTGAGCCAGCAAGTTTGTCGGCCAATTTAAAGACATTCTCTTTACCCATGCCGTATGTACCTGTAGTTAGTAAAAGGTTCTTTTGTACGTCTAGGATTTTTAAAATATCTTTTTCACTCAATACATTACACTCTTGTTGTTGATTTTGTCTTTCAGACATCGTTTATCACCTCCTAAGAAAAATTGTGGGGAAATATTATCAAATTTAGTTTTTATAATCAATTGAAGAGATGATCTGCTCTGCCATTTCGGAAAAACCGGCATTGGTCGGGTCTGCTACGAGCTTCGTGACGTGTACATACGTATTTTTGTCAAAGGGGATATAGATATGCGTGAAGGTTCCTAATCCTACCTCTTCGTATTGGTAAGCTGTTTTTCCGTTTATTGAACTTTCCGAAATTTCACTGATCTCAGAAACAGGAGACTGCTGAGCCTTTTCGTGTTCGCCTTCAACAAAATCCATTAAATTATCTTCTTCATATGTACCGCTGTCTATTGTTAAAATGATCCCGTCAAAGACTTCTGTGCCTTCAGTTTGTGTCGGACCAAGTTTGACAAAAACAACACTTCCATCTTCATTTTCCCGAATTTCAAGATCAGATGGATATAAGAGGGTGAAATAATAGTCGGGATCATCATAAACTTCCCAACCTTCCGGAGTCAAACTTGCGGACTCTGTTGCTGTGGGAGTAGGTTTCAGTTTTGAAGTTGGTGTGGACTGAATTTGTTCTGGTGTAGGGGTGGGCAAGTCTTGTGAGTTATTGTCTGTACCTTTTCTATCTGACAGATATACACTTGCAGTGACACCGACTGCAAAGATTATTATGGCAATAGGAATAAGGACCTTTGAGCTGTTTTTGCCGACTTTTTCCTGTTGTTCTTCTTCCATAAGCTTAGACTGATGATATGACTAATCCTGCAGTTTGTAAAGCAAATATGAAATTTATTATTTACTGCCGGAATAATACTTGATAAATTTGTGCGAGATTAATTATAAATGTAAAATTCAGCTATGAAAATTTATGTTTCTTATAAATATAAGGGTTCTGACAAAAGAAAACTTATTAAAAACCTTAAATATGTCGACAGGGAGATCACCGAAGCGGACCATAAAAGCTATATTTATTTAAGAGATGCACTAAAGTGGGGGAAGGTCAAAAAGAAAGAGGAATTGATAATTCGGGAAGCTTTTAAGGCAATTGATGGTTGCGATGCCCTCTTGGCGATAGTTGAAAGTGAGAATTTAAGCGAGGGAATGCTTTTGGAGATAGGTTATGCGTATGCTAAGGGTAAAAAGATCTATCTTTCAATTAACGAAAAACTTGAAAAAGATCATTTGAGATTTGTCAGAAATTTAGCGACTAAAGAAGGATTATTTTCAACAAAGACAAAAGATATGAGAGTAAATCACTTAGGCTTTTTTAGATCATGATCAGCAAAGAACTGGATCTTTTTATAAATAGGATAATCAAGTTGGCTTCTGATGTATCTGTTTATAGTAAAAGGGATATCAGTGTCAAACAAACAGAACAAAAAACCGAGGTTTTTATACCTCGGTTTTTCATGGGCTACTTGACTATATTTTGTCTTTTATTGCGGTATTAATACTGCGTCGATAACATATATCACGCCATTTTCAGCCTCGATGTCTGTTGAAACAACATTGGCGTTATTGACCATTACGCTTGATCCTTCTACATCTATAGTTAGATCACTTCCTTGTACCGTTGTGGCTGATGTTAAGTTAATAACATCTTCTGCCATTACTTTTCCCGGTACAACGTGGTAGGTAAGAATTGCAGTCAGCTGGTCTTTGTCAGCTAACACTTCCTGCAAAGTTGCCTCTGGAAGTTTTGCAAAAGCCTCATTTGTTGGCGCAAAGACTGTGAATGGTCCTTCAGAGGATAGTGTCTCCACCAACCCTGCTTGTTTTACTGCAGTGACCAATGTTGAGAAGTCATCATTGGAAGATGCTATCTCCACAATATTTTGCATAGCATCTGAATCTTTCTGGACTTCTTCCATAGCAACCATTTTCTCAGACGTGTCAGCTACAGGCATGTCATTTACTGCAGCATCACTTGTTAAGTTCGCAGTGTCTCCCTGCATTGAGCCGCTTAGTAAAATAAATCCTGCAACTCCAATTACACCGACTATTAATAAAGTTATAATTAAATTTGAGTTCATTTTTATCACCTCCTTTCTTGAAATGTAATATGACTTTACAGTTTGGATCACATAGATTCTGTTAGCTGGCTAACAATGTGGTAAGATTTGGTGCATGGAAAGTAAAATCCAAGATAAAATTGATAAATTCTTCTCGAAATATAAGAGTAAGGTCTATAAAAAGGGGGAGACACTGATACTTCCGGAAGAGCCTTTGGTATATATCTTTAATCTTAAAAAAGGTTTTGTAAAAAGTTACTCTCTCAACGAGGGAGGGTTTGAGCTGACAATAAATATTTATAAACCCTACAGTTTTTTTCCGATAACAGAGACTCTGGCCGGAAGGACCAATACTTACTTTTTTGAAGCGATCACTGATGTTATAGTTCAGAAAGCTCCCACACACGAGGTGCATGAGTTTGTTAAGGAGAATAGTGATGTATTGTTTGATCTGACTAAAAGAATTAGTAGCGGTCTTGAGGGGTTTATGGTTCGTACACAGTATCTTATTCGTTCTAATTCATCTCAAAAGGTAGCATCCTCACTGGTCCTTTTGGCAAGAAGATTTGGGGAAAATACTGACGAAGGAAAAATAAAAATTGCAATTCCGCAGACTCACGAGGATATAGCAAATTTAGCCGGTGTATCGCGTGAAACGGCCAGTATTGAACTAAAAAAGCTGCGGGATATAAAAGTTATTTCCGAAAAGGCTAAAAAGTATACGGTTAACGATTATGACAAGCTTCAGGAGTTATCTACGATATATCACGAAGACAAACCACTACCTTTTAGGTTTTGAATCACTGCAAGTTTATGAAATTAACCAAAGAACTGATAATTATTTTCGTCATCAAAATTACTGAGGTGTTGGGGTTTTCCCTGATACTTCCGCTTCTTCCTTTTTACGCGAAAAGCTTTGGAGCCACACCTTTTGTGGTTTCTCTGATCCCTAGTGTTTTTTCTTTCTTTCAGTTTTTCTCCGCCCCGATCATGGGCAAGTTAAGTGATCAGTATGGAAGGAGGCCGCTTCTGATAATTTCTCAGTTCTCAACTTTTTTAAGCTTTGTGATTTTCGGATTATCAAACTCGCTTTTTATGATCTTTTTATCACGCATTGTTGATGGATTGTTGGGTAGCAATTTCACGATTACTCAAGCCTATATTGCAGATGTAACTGACGAAAAAGACAGAAGCAAGGCCTTTGGTCTCAGCGGTGTGGCTTTTGGGATCGGGTTTTTGATCGGTCCTGCGATCGGGGGATATTTATCAAAATTCGGAATAGCAGTACCCGCCTTTGTTGCTGCTGGGATATCACTTCTTTCGATAATCGCAACAGCGGTAATGCTGCCCGAAACGGTTAAAAGAAAGAAGGCCTTTAAGATAGAAAAGATAAAAATCATTAATATAAAAGCAATAACAAAATATTTGACTGACGAAAAAACTGCAAAACCATTGTTTGAGCTGTTTAGTTTTAATTCTACGCATGTTATTTGGACCAGCAATTTTGCACTTTTTTCTGGACTTAAGTATGGTTTCACTGTGGAGAGAGTTGGTTATGTTTTAGCTTATGTGGGATTGATAAGCATAATCATGAGGGGAGCGGTATTACCGAAGCTGATTGACAGGTTCGAGGAGCATTCACTGAAAGTCCTTGCATCATTATCGATCGTGTTTGCTTTACTGCTTCTTGCATTTACAGAAAGTTTTATGCTCTTGTTTGTGGCTTTCACCTTCTTTGCTTTTGGTGGGGGACTGGCCCGACCGCTTATGACCGGTACAATATCCAGAAGCGTAGGCAGGAGTGAGCAAGGGTCAATACTTGGAGTATCGAATTCAATGGGAAGTTTGGTGCAGATAATTGGACCAATGGTGGGAGGGTTGCTTTTGACAAAACTGGTTCCAGAAAGTCTGATGATAGTATCAGCAGCGATGATGCTGGTTGGTCTGCGTCTGATCCTGAAAAACGGGAAGACCTCCTTAAATACCTGAAATTTAAACTTGACTCTTCTATTAGTGGAAATTCTCTAAAAATATCAAAAAGATACGAAAAGCTGAAAAAGAAATATTCATACTCAAAAAAACAATATATGATCAAGAAAAATGAGTTTTTTGATAAGTTAACCAAAACGATCAACGAAGATGATTAGGATCAGCGACGGACAACTTTTACTTGGGTTTCATTATCACCGGCTTTGCGGTAACTTTCCTCCCATCTTGGAACAGCTTCTTCTGCAGATACTCTTGTTGGGTAGATACCATTACGTGATATTATTTCGTCAATTGGACGAAGTGATCTAGGAACAAGTTTTCCAAGCAAGCACCCTGGATTAACCTCTCGATATCCTACTACCGTCCACGAATCCTTCATTATTTGTATTTTAGCATAAGATAGGGAAGGGCAGTATTGTCATCTTGAGGTCACATTCATTGAGGAAGCCTGCAGAGGTAAAGGAATTCGGTGGTTCGTATGATCCAAAGGCGAAAATATATTTGGCTCATCACCTGATAGACATCAGAAAAAGGATAAAGCTAAATAATTTTCTTTTTTTTCCAGCCCTTCTAAATTTATAGATAATAACCCATAATATTGTTTAAAGGACTTTTTTTTGATAAAATTGTGCGTATTATGGGAAAAGACAGGGAAATTGTGACTTCTGATGAGATAGCTTCTGAATTTGAAAGAAAATTGAGAGAAAGAAAAAAATGCATGCAAGCTGTACGAAATGCAGCTTTAGAATTGACTAATGCGCATCCTGACCAATTTAGCGTGATTCCGATAACGAATGAACATATGCAACAAATTCTGGCTGAAACGGAATTTGATGTTGAATTTGAAGACAGACCAGAAACTTTGAGACTTACTCTGGATGTAACTGCATGGGATAGTGGCGATTTGGAAAATTGTATAAATATCAGACCGGCAGAAGGGAAATGGATGGATGATGATGCGGTTTCTTACAGGTTGGATATAAGTCAAGGAAGAGATGTGATCGATGAATATGAAAGGTTGAAGGCTAAAATATCAATTGCTCCTGAAAGCACGTCTGATGAGTGGTTTCAAGAAACAATGAGAGGAGTAATTGCTGGGATGTATGATATTGGAGACAACGGTATGGTCAGTGAAATGACTGATAATTATGCAGAGACTACTATAAAAACCGATACTGCTAAACAGATTCTAATAAATGCTAAGAATTTAAGGAGGCCGATAGATGGATATGGAAGAGTGCGGGGGGTAACTTTTACGCAGTTTAGAGAATATATTGATCAGAATGAAGGCCGTCAATTAATATATCCGCAAAAAATGCTTGGTTTTTGAAGGTGATATGTAGCTATTTATCCTACATTCTTTGAATTCATGGGTGAGTATCGTTTCTTGAAACAAGAAACTCTTATCGATTGAGTGAGATTGGTTTGAAGTTATATAATGCTTCCAATGAAAGAACTATTAGTCGGAACTTCTAATCCTGCGAAAGTTGAACAAGTGAGAGGGGCTTTGTCTCCACTGGAAGACATATTGGTTGTTGGAGTAGAGGACAAGGCTGAATTGCCTGAAGTTGTTGAAGACGGAGAGACAGCTCAGGAAAACGCACGAAAGAAATCTATTGCTTACGCGGAAGCTTTGGGGACAACGGTGCTTTCAATGGACAATGCTTTGTATTTTGACGGTTTGGAAGGTGATGACAGACAGCCCGGTCTAAGCGTCAGAAGGTTTGCAAAAGAAGGGGAAAGACCCAATGATAATGAAATACTGAAATATTATTCTGACCTGATAGGTAGTTTGGGTCAGGAGGTTAATGGTAGGTGGGAGTTTGCAGTTTGTGTGGCCGATCAAGATGGGATAATTTCAGAAACAACAATACTTTCTCCTCGTGTTTTTACGAGTGTTCCAAGTAACAAGGTAATTGAAGGATATCCTCTCGAAAGTCTGCAAAAAGATCCTGAGACAGGTAAATATATTTCCGAGATGTCAAAAGATGAGTCAGATGAATTCTGGAACAAAATTATCGGAAAATCCCTTCAGGAGTTTGTTTCAACTTTAGATCTATAATTATACCCAAATAGGGCAATAAGCAGCTCATCCTTATCCTCTTTAGTTAGAAGGAAGATATCTTGCCTTTCGAGCCTGTTTTTTAATTCTGTACTGATTTCTAGACTGCTATTGAATACCTCCAGGATAGTGTGGCAATTATCGTCTCCGGCGATACGATTCACTTTAATTGCGCTACATCCCAAGCATAGATGGACCAGCTTGATCTCTCCGGTAGTTCTGCCAGTGTACCGATTGATCTGCAATTGTCCAAATGTGAGCCCGATCGGTTTCATTCGAGAGCGGCAATCACACATCCTGTCACCGGGACGGTTATCAACATGCAATGACCACAGGCAATACGGACAATGGTTCCTGTGCTTTGTGCCTATTAAGCTATCACTGAAGATCATCTCACGGCAATTTCGGCATCTGAATGCCTTATTGCGTGAGTCGCTGTTTTTGCACTGTAGTTAAATCTCTTCATAGCCATATTATACAACAGGAGCTATTTATTCTTCTTTCCATCTTACAGATTGTGATACAATTCTTCTCGCTGCTTAGGTCTTTAAATATGAAGGAATGCAAATTTGGAACAGATTGCAAGGGGGGAGAAGATTGTTTGTTATTCAAAAGATATCAAACTGATAAAACTCTTAAGCCAATTCTATTTGTTGAAAACAGTTGTCCTGAAAAGTACGTCAGAATTGTACAAAGGGATTGGCTACTAAGAAGAGCAGGTGGCAACAAATTCACTGAAGATTTTCTTCGAGATTGGACTACCAATGAAGCAAAGACTGAATGACCTCTTTGTTGTGAATTATTCTGAAATATATTCAATAAACAGGGGTTTTACCTTTGTTGGAATACAGAGATACTATTTTTCAATGTGTGAAATATATTGACCAATATATTGACCGGAAGAAGCAGCGGAGCTTACAGCTACAAAACCTACATTTTCATCTTTTTGATAAAGATAAAAATGTTGGTGAAATTTTCTTTCTGAATGATGTATTCTGCAATTTTCAATAATTGGACAATCTTTTGCTGTAGAACCTGTATTTATTTCAACAGTAAGCCTGCCAGTGAACTGCCAACTGCATTTTGTGCATTTGGCTGTCACTCCGATACTGGTATATTCTAGAGGTTCAGAATTTTGTAATTCTTCTTTTGACATGATTTAAGGTTTTTAAATTGTGCTATGCTGGGATTTGATTAGTAAAAAAAGAAGCTATTTCCTTTCTCGTCTTCTACCGCGTACTTTTTTAATACCTAAAATTTTTCCACCAGGTACGAAAGTGACGTCTAGCTCTTTTTCTGTATTTACTATTCTTCCTAATATTATCTTTTTAGTAGTGCCGTTTGGGTTATGAATTATTGTGTCCGGATATATTCTTTTAGCATGTTGCGCTATACGCATAGTTTGAGTATTATCGTCATTTCGGACCCATTTTGTTACTCTGCCACTGATATTCGTAAGCGGGCAAGAATTAAGACATACTTCTTGACCCCATTTTATTGGGCCAGCACACTGATCCGTGGAATTGATTCTAGTATTAGGACAACCGGGAGGCAGTTGATTAGTATTTTCCTTGGTCATTGTAAAGTATTATATAAAAATTTAAGATAAAAAACAACACTATAGGAATTATTTAAGTAAGTGATCTTGGGGAGTCCAGCCGGGATGGGAGGTACATATTTTTGTTAAAAACTTGCATTAATATATTCCTATAGTACAATAAACTTATTATGGCACCGATTGAAAGTATAAGAAGAGCAACAGAAGAAGAACTGGAAACTTTAGACCCCCAAAATAATAAATCAATATGGGAAGATAAGGCTCGTAAGGTTATGAGTATAATTGCTGACGGAGAAATAGCGGCTCTTGATATTTCTGGAGGTTCTCGTGAGGTAAGAAGATAAGGCTCGTAAGGTTATGAGTATAATTGCTGACGGAGAAATAGCGGCTCTTGATATTTCTGGAGGTTCTCGTGAGGTAAACAGAACCTTCTCTGGTATACGCCATATTGTTAATAAAGAAGGTATTGAAATACACTCCAAGAGAATAAAGACGGGAGAGGGTGAAGATGGAGACCGGTACACACTTTATTTATCAAGCAGGAAATTTGAGGAATAGTTATTTTGTGCTATGACTAGAAATATAGAAAGACCAAGCGGACTAGAAGTGAGTTTAAGATTACTAGGTGCGGGTGTTGCGTTGGCAGGATGCAGGAGGGTTACACCAGCTGAGTCCCCAGAAAAAGCCGCGTTAAGAGACTTGAACAGTAGGGGTAAAAGTGGTCAAGAAATTAGCAGACCCCCAGTTGAGAGCAAATCAGATATCGACGAGTTTAATGTGATTGTGACACCATTAGATTTAAGAGATCAATATTTACAAGAAGAGATGTTAGAAGCTGGAGTAGTTGAGCCGTACGAAACCAAGAATGGCGATGTGCTATATCTTGATCTTATTGCAAAGGTTTACACACCTGAGCAAAAAAAGCAAAGAACCCTAGATTATAGATCAGACCCTTCACTACAAGGTGTGGTTTGGGCAGAAAACGCTGATTTGAGAGTGTATACGACTGGTGAAGGTGCATTTTATCTTCCTGTTACCCCCGTAGATGAGGATGGAGGAGTAATAGTAAATGAGAGAGTGCCTTTTCCCTCAGATGAGATTGATGATGAGGAACTGACAAAATTCACGAATGGTACATATATATTTGACCTAGAAAGACGTCAATGGGTAAGGCTAAATGAAGAAGATAAATTAGAGGTTTATCAAATTATTGAAGAAAAAGGTGAACAGCCCGGCCATTTTACAAGAGTGTCTGAACAATGGGTAACAGCAGATGGGAAATAGTAAAAATAACTATAAGTAATCTCCAATTATAACCCTACGCAGAAAAACCGATTTATAAACAAGGGTTTAAACAAGGGTTGAACCCTTTTGCAATAATACCTTAAGTCTGAATATTTGTATTTATCACTATAATTGACGTAAATATTTTGTTTTGTGGATAGCTAAGACGTTTCCTTGATCAGAGTGGCTGGTTTCAGATAATGGTTTGAGACCGTTTCCGTTCCATGAATGAAATCCATATCCAAGATTCCCAAGGAGATCAAGGCAGGCTTGAGTAGAGTTTTCAGGTGTTCTTCCGCAGTCTCCAGTTTCCATGATGACACTTGGAAGACATATAGAGAGAGTTGCATGCGATCCTTCGAGTATAGGCATTTCATGGTTTTCAGCATCAATTTTGATAAGATTCGGCACGATACCGCTTTCTGATACAAAATCATCAATAGATATAGTTTTAACAGGTAGAGAGTGTGTTTTTATTTTTGCCAATATTTCTGCAGGCAATCTAGGTACTTGACCTAAAGTGTTACTAGCTTCAAATTTTGTAGGAAGAACCGTAAGGTTGAGAGTATTACCTGAAGAACTGGAAACCGCTGAATCAACTATTGTCACGTTTGGTAACATATCACAATTGGTATGTAGCATTCTCAAAGCTTCGGGGGAAGGTTCAAAAGCAACGATATTGCCATTACCTTGAAGGATCTGGTTAGCTTGGAGTGTTCGCAATCCATAATGTGCACCAATATCGAAAAAATTATCTTCTGGTGTGATTGACCCCTCGATCATTCGTGAAATTTCAGGTTCGTAATCACCTTCATATGCCAAAACTGTTGAGACATTTTCAGGTAGTTTAACTCTCATCACGGAACCGCAAGATAGTTTTACTGATGTTTCAAAAGGCCTTCCTGTAAATTGTGTTAATTTATTAACGGCAGACACTCGTAGCCTGTCGGGTCTTTCTATCAGTCTATTTCCTTTTGTGAAGATCTCTTTGAACATTTAACTATAAGAATTATACTAAAAACAGATGCAATGTTCTACTATAGGATTGATTATCGGCTAGAAAGATTGATTTTGTGCTGATAATTCTATTCTTGTAAGTGATCTTGGGGAATCCAGCCGGGATTAGAGGTGCATTTGATCCACGTTTCGCTGCCTTCTGCCCAGTGAGTCTGACCAGGCTCAATTGTGTAAGAATCAGCCTCGTGAAGTTCATGTTTCTTACCGTCGATGAAGAGAGTCAATTTTCCTTTTATGACTTCATAGTATTCTGTAGACTTGCTGTGGTAGTGGGGTTGAATTTTGTCGATAACTGCGATTGCAACACTTTCTTCAGGGTTCTCTGTTGAAGGATTAACTTCACAGATTATTTCACCTTCGCCTTCTATCACAGTTTTTCCCGGATACTTTTTCTGGAGTTCCTTCACCACTTTCTTAGTGTCCATATCCAAAAGTATATCATTCGAGGATATGTCAAAGATAAACCGTACAATCTTCCATTATCTTCTTTTTAATGCTTCTTCATATAGCTTTTCAGCAGCGTTCGCAAGATCTTTTAGATTTTGATGTAATAATTCATTTCCGGTTTCATCAGCGAAACTCAAATCATCGACTGTAACCCCGTAACCCTCTTGAGTTTTATCTTTGTGAAACTCGCTTTCTCCATACGGTCTAACAAATCCGGCATTATAACAGATCTCAAATGTCATTTCGTCTTGTTGAGCTCTCTCAAGAAGACGCATAAGTTTTTCTGAAGAATTAGGGTTTGTGTCGCATGATATTGAAGGTATAGGTTTCACATATGTTCCTAATTCAAATGAAATTGCTTACTTTGCGGGTGTCGAAGATGTCTATAGTGCTTATACGATCAATTATTATGATCCCAACAACAAGAGAGTTGTAAAATATAAAATCCCTGGTGAAGGTAAAGATAGCATAGGAAATTTACAAGTTTCATCCAACAAGGCAATGGTTTGTTTCGAGCATGGTTCATCTGGATTTCATGGTTATTCAATTTATCGTCTTTCAGATATGCTTGAATTGGGTAGTGGGGGACAATACTCATATTGTGAACATTGGATAAATAACTCCAGCATTGTTGTCAGATATAAACCATATAATAATCCTTCACGAGTAACTCATAAAAGAATTTACGATATTGATACGGGAAAATTTGATTTTATTTCTGTAGACAACTACATGCATATGCCAGAATAAGCTTTTCATATACAACTTCGAGTGAACATATTTTTTTAGGTTAAATTGCAGGCTTGTGCTGAGTGTTGACGAAGTAGGCTAGTGAACTTTGCTGTGCCTTTCTGAAGCCTTGTGCGAAAGAGGGTCAGGAACTTCAATATTAACCAATCAACATCGTTTGGTATAGAATACAGTTATGGATAATATTCAGTAAAAATCTTCAATAATGTCAAAATTATCAAAACCTACTGGTAATAGATTTTTATCTAAAAGGATACTACTAATTTTAGGATTGATATTAGTTCTAATTATTATATTGGTTGGGGTAGAGCCAAGATTTCACTATCATGATGGTGGAGGCGTGTGTAAAGTAAGCGGTTGGGCTGGTTTGGGAATACCAGCTAAAAGAAGAATATGTTTTTGTGCAGGTATTGTAAGTCCAATCAGGACTGGCTGGTTTGAAGGACCATCAACCTACACTTGTGGAGGCTTGGGAACATCTTTCATAAGTCCTTTGAGTGTGCCAGGCAACATTAGTTCTAAAATTAATAAGGTTGTGGATTGTTTTAGCATGATTGGTTCAGGCAGTGATTATGAAGTAAGTAGTAAGTGCAAATTTTTGTTTTAGTGTCCCTCTGAGTTCTATTACCACCCCAATGAACCTTGTCGTATTATTTTGAGGCTAAATTGCAGGCTTGTACTGAGTTTTTACGAAGTAGCTCGCACTGAGTGTTAACGAAGTGTCAGGAACTTCTTTCTATATTCAAAGCCAAATATTATACTTGTAGGTAATGGAAAATGACTTTGATTGCGATCATATTAATAATGAAAGAAGCAAAATATTCAGAGAGGTGTTTGACAAAATTAGCATAAAATCTGACCAGGAGCTTGCAATAGCATTGCAAGATTATTCAGTAGCATATTTTGAAAAAGGTGGTAACGAAAAGGTAATTTGGAAAAACGTACCTCTTATGCGAGCTTATTTAATTAATAAAACATTTTCTTGGTTGCAAATGGATTCTCCTCAGAATCTTCTTGAATGCGGTAGTGCTGGTGACATATCTGCTGCCATATCTCTACCAAATACAGAAGTGACTTCTTATGATATTGATCCAGATATTTTTTTTAACGTTCCATATAACGATTTGCCAGAGGAATACTTAGGTGCTATTGGCAAGAAAAAAAATCTTGAGGGGTATGGACCAAAAGACTTGTTAGGTTTTAGGAGAAGAAAACTTGATTTAGTTAAAGAGGCATTACCAAACTGGAAAATGGAAGTCGGTGACGCAAATGAAATAAAACATCCTGACAATTCATTTGAAGCTGTTTTAGTACAAGGTACACCCAATATGCTGGATTTTATTGATGAGATGGCAAGAGTTGTAGAGCCAGGTGGTTTTGTTGTTTCTATTATTCACGAGGAAATTAGAATAGGAGAATATGAGTCTGTGTACAAAACGGGAAGATACAACACATTACCTGAGTATCAATTTGTAGATAGCGGAAAGCTTGAAGAGCTCGGTCTTGAAAAGGTAGAAATTCCACAGGAATTTAAGGAATATGAGAATTTATGTGAGTGGGGTAAAAACAAATCATCGGGTTTTGTTTTTGAAGTATTTAAAAAGAACCAACCACAGCCTTTTGGTTGATCCTAAATTGCAGGCTTGCATTGAGTGTTAACGAAGTGTCACGAACTTTTATTTCAATACAAATATGTCAAACTCTTTAAGTTTCTCAACAAGACTGTTCAGTGGCAGTCCCATTACGTTGAAATAGTCACCTTCAATTTTTTCTACTAATATTGCACCCAATCCCTGTATTGCATAAGAACCAGCTTTATCAAGAGGTTCACCAGTGGAAACATAAGAATCTATTTCCTCATTGGTCAGTTTTTTGAAATATACTTTTGTCTCTACTGCATGGGAAAGTGTTTGTTTGGAGTCTGTGTCAATTATGGTGAATCCAGTAATAACTGAGTGCGACTTTCCACTCATCCTTTTTAACATTTCTTTAGCATCATTTTCATTAATTGGTTTGCCCAGTACTTTACCTTCAAAAGCAATAAAAGTGTCTGCACCAATAACAACAGCACCTTCTTGTGAATCTGCCACATCTGATGCCTTACCAAGTGATAACTTTTTGGCTAATTCCATTGGAGGAATAGCATCACTCATATTTTCCTCGTACTTACTTGGTATCACTTCAAATACTAGTCCAGATTTTTCTAATATTTCTTTCCTCCTTGGAGACCCAGATGCGAGTATTATCCTTTTCATTCTTAGATAATTATAACAGAAGCATTTGAGGCTACGCAGCAGGGTCGGAGGGAATCCTCTTTCGTCAAGACTTCGGAAGGACACAGTCGAACCTTTGGGGATTCTCATTCCTCCTTACAAACAAAAATCCCGGGTATAAATACACGGGATTTTTATCTGCAGGGTCGGAGGGAATCGAACCCCCAATAGCGGTTTTGGAGACCGCTGTTATACCATTTAACTACGACCCTACATCTCTTATTTTAGTCGAATTCGCTTGAGCAATCCAGTTTTAGAAGAACCCCTTTGTTTGAGTTTTCTTTCGCGTTCGAAAGCCAGTTGTTTATTGGGATATGCTTCGTAGTAGTAAAGAATGGGGTTTGTTAATCTTTTTGACCAGAGACTTTTTCCGTTTTTATGTTCTTTAAGTCTTCTTTTAAGGTTTTTAGTGTATCCAATATAATGTTTGGTTTTATCTTCGTTAGCCAGGATATAAACATAATACATAAGAAATTCCGGTTTTGGATCGAGCCTTTCGCGAAAGGCTCGATGGAGACCGCCATGATACCATTTCATCACGGACCTATGAATACAATTATAACATTGGGCATTATGTATCACCAGAATGGAGAAACACTCTTTTGCTTTAACCTGTTGATATAGTTTGATGTATTGAAATAAAATCAATATTATTTTATATTTCAGTTATGCTTACAAAAACAGATTTAAGTCAAATTACAAAAATTGTAAAATCTGAAAGCCAGTCACTGGAGAATAAATTAAACAAGAAATTCGATAAAATGGATAAAAGGTTTGATAAATTAGAAAGAAAATTGGATTATGCAATCAATTTTCTAGATAGAGATTATCTTAAGCTTCTTGATAGGGTAGAGGCAATTGAAGAGCACCTTCATCTTAAACCGGCATCGATCTAAAAGATTTTCGGATAATAGTCAATAATTATCAACCAGTTTTAATATTTCATTAACAGCTTCATTTTGCTTACCGGTTTTGTTGACTACAACATTCGGGAATTTATCACGATTATTTTTCCATATCTGTATATCCTGCTGAAGCCTCTTTTGGAACTCTTCGAGGTCAGCGAGGTCATTTTCTCTGGATCTATAACGATTGAGCGCAACCTTGGGTGTGGAGGTTTTAATAAGTATTTTTTCTGTACGTTTCACGATGATTGTACCGATAGTATGGTCTAAACTGGTTTGCAATGTTTCCTCGATAACTGCTGCCCTAGACATATTAATTCTCCAGATCAGATCTTGCCCTTCCAACACTTTGTTAAATTCTAACTTTGAAGTGCCTTTGTAATGAGAACCGTAACTGACATGTTCAATTAGCTGATCACTTTCTATCATTTGCTCAAAAGTCTCAGATGAGACGAAGTGGTAATCGACTCCTTCAGTCTCACTCTCACGCTTCGGGCGAGTGGTGTGGGTGACAACACGATGAATGTGCGGTCTTTTTTGTAGCACCATATTCATCAAAGTATCTTTACCCGAGCCTGAGAAACCGGTTAAAACAATAAGCTTGCCCAGATCAGATTTCATATCAGTGAAAAGTATACTAAATAACTGTCGGTAGGAGAAATGCCTTTATAATAAAAGATAATATTAGATTTATAGTTTTTAATGAGAATAAGAAGAATTAACTCGTGTCTTTAGGTAAGGAAGCTCCATGACCATGTCCCGTTCCAAGTTTTGAATCTGTATCGATTGAGTCATAAACTGGCCTGGGTGAAAATTGTGGACCCTCATCTATACGAACAGTATACGTTTTACCTTCAAATTTCATTGTAGTAAACGTGATATTTATCCTGGCTGGTGTTTCTTCTTCGGATGGCATAATTTGTACTTATTATAAAAAAATAAAAAAGTAATAACAAAAGTAGAAAGGAATACGATTATATTCAAATATCTTTATTAAATCAAGTATTAGCCAGTTGCCAGTATTCAGGCTATTATCTTTAATAAGTAGGATATTAAAGCATCATTAAAGCATTTCAGTAACTGCAAACACAGTCAGCTATTATATCATCTGGGAATTATCGTGCTTAGGTCGAAACAATCAACTATGGGACTAAACCGGTTTAAAAATATACACTATTATTCTAATGAATTGTTTACATTGGGGTTTGTGAGAAAGTTTTTAAATATGTTATAATATGCAAATTTTGATACACATTGGGTGATTAATATTATGAGTCCTTTAAAAGAAAAACCGGGAGTAGGAGAAAAGGCAGTAAAAGATAAAGAACTGGACCCATTCACTAGGCGAATTCTTGATGATATGTTTATTCAAAAGCCATTGTTGAAAGTACGCGAGGGATTACTTGCAAGAGCTGTTGGAGCTTTTATCGATGCCGTTAAGAAAAATGATGCAGGTATTCACTTCAACGAAAGTACGGTTAATGAGTTTCTTGATGAGTTAGATTTAGAAGAAGAGGAATTTTTAACAACCGTTGTAGATACTGATTCAACGACGCCTTTGGGCAAAAGAACACCATTAGCCCATATAAGACAAGAAGTTCAGGACAAAAAAAAATAAAGACTCCAATATTGGTTCAAATTTTTTATCTTACCTTATGCTCTTATTGTAGCTTTTATTTTTGAGTTTATCCTATGTAATCATACGCATGGAAGAAAATTGAAATTATATCTTTCTAACTTAGACTTCATAACTTCAGTTTATGAATTTAACCCAGATTCATATCACAAAGTAAGAAAGTCAACATTTTCAGAGGGGACTACTGGTAATTGTTGATGAAATATTCACTTTACATATAGGATGGAAGTTTTAAATTTTCTAATTACGTCTAAAGCTGCGGGTTTTTGATAAGTTTTTTACACTTGCGTCTCCTGAGATAGGATCGAAACCACGAGGACGAGAAGCTGGTACGAAGTTATTATCTTCAGCCCAGCTTTCCAATGTTTTACGCATCTCGTCTCCAGAGTAGTACGATTCTACAGTGTTATCGTCTAGAACGTAAGCAAATTTTTGTCTTTTCTTCGGGTGCAGAAACTTTTTCAAAGTTTGAAGTATTCCTCCTTCCCTAATAACATCTGGATTGGGCGCGACCATTACAATCTCATCAGGAGATAATTTAGGGTAAAATTGCTGTAATTCCTCAACTTTTTTGTCATAGTGTACTATTTTTAAGTTTGGGCCAACCGCTTTACCACCAGTACTGAAAAGCACCTTTTTACGTTTAGTTTCCTCTTCATTGTCAGGAGGATTACAAGTTACTAATAGTTCCTTTTTTTTGCCAAAACCAGATAAAAAAGAGAGAAAACGTTTTTTTTGTCCTACTCCTACTTCTAATTTGACAATGTCTGCTTCTTTTATACGTTTTTTAAGTTCTTTTTTTGAAAGATTGGCTTCTGCACTCACATGAATTTTCCCAAAAGCTTCAGGATAATTTCCAGAAAGATTGGCTTCTGCTTTTGCTTGTAGTTCTGCCATTTCTTCCTGATCTTTTTGTATCTGCTCTAATAGCCTTTTTTCCCTGCGGGATAGATTTTGTGGAGGAGCAGTATTCTCATTATTTCTGTTTCCACTACCCCCGCCTCTACCGCCCCATGGCTCTTGATATAAACCTTCGTGTTCAGTCATTTTAATTCTGCTTTTTAAGCTTCTAAGATTATTTTAGCTTAGAAGTTTCTTTATGCAAAGTCTTTTTTTTTTGCAATTCTTATCCCGACACAGATCTTACTTGCTCTCAAAAATTACGGGTTTGCATCGCAAGAGCGATTGTTCGGGACTGCGCTCGGCCTTGTCATGAAAAACTTATCTTATTTGAGTTTACTGGTCTCTTTATGGGTAGTTTTCTTTTTACAATTTTTGCAATATTTTTTCACTTCAAGCTTGCCGGAGCCTCCGGTCTTGTTCTGGATATTAACCTTGTTTCTGGTTGTTATATAGTTTTGGCTTTTGCACTTTGTGCAGACCATTCCTACTATTTCTCTTCCTGCTACGGCCATTTTATTTTTAATTTCTCAAACGTAGGTATTGTAGCATTTAAGCGTTGTTTAGTCGATAAGAGAACGGCATTTTAACAATTAAGACAATGCTGTTAATATAATTAGTTTATGAAGAAAAAGTGGATCTTGTTTGTGAGTATTTCACTTGGGCTATTGTTTGTGGCGATCATAAGCTATCTTCTTGTTCAGCAAAATAGTGATGACAAGCTGGGGGAGATAGATCTTTTTCCTGATAGTGAGTTAAGTGAGAAAAGCAGTGAAGAGCCTCAAATAAGGGAAGCTGAGGTTGCCGGACAGTTCTATCCTGCAGATAAGGAGGAGCTTTCAAATAAGATTGAAAGTTATTTAGAAAATACTTCGAAGGTTGAAGCTAATGGTAAACCCAGAGTTCTTTTTGTTCCGCATGCAGGATTGAGTTACTCGGGTCAGACTGCGGCTTGGGGCTTTTCCCAGCTTCAGGGGCATGATTATTCGCACGTTGTGATCCTTTCGGCAAATCATCAGCTTCCAAATAGCAAAGCTGCAGTCTATTCAAAAGGCATATGGCAGACACCGCTGGGGGATACAGAGATTGACGAGAGCTTTGCGTCAAACTTGATCGATAATGAGGCAAACATTATTCCCAATACTGAACTTTTTACAGGCGATCATACTATCGAAGTTGAGCTGGTGTTTTTGCAATCAATTTTGAATAACTTTAAGATAGTTCCGGTAATCTTGGGTCAGGTGAATGATGCAACAATTGAGACACTTGCAGGAAAGCTGTCTTATCTGATGGATGAGAAAACGCTTTTATTGGTGAGCACAGATCTTTCACACTATCCAACTTGGGAAGATGCCGGTAAAGTTGATGAGAATACAATTCAAGCTATTTTGTCTGGAAGAGAGGGAAGCTATATTGATGGGGTTTCAAAGATCAACATAAGCGACTATCAGAACTTACAAACACTTGCATGTGGTGATAAGGCAATTCGGGTTGCATTAAAAACAGCTGAACTTTTAGGTGTAAACGATTTACGAAAGATCGCTTATTCCAATTCAGGTGATGTGACAGGGGACAAAACGAAAGTTGTTGGCTACGCTGCCATAGCCGGATATAAGGATTTTTTGCCAGAGTCACAACTTGATGAACAGACAAAAGAGGAGGCGCTAACAATTGCAAGAAATACTCTAGAGACCTATTTAACTACTAAAAAAGTACCGTTGTTATATCCGAATAATAGGTATCTTTATAAGCCATTGGGGGTATTTGTTACTCTTAATAAAGTTCATAATCTCCGCGGCTGTATAGGCCGTTTTGAACCTGCGGACCCGTTGTATGAAGTGATACAAGATACAGCAATTGACGCTGCCCTTCATGACAGCAGGTTCGATCCAGTCCAGCCGTCAGAACTGGAAGATATCGAAATTGAGATCTCGATAATGACACCGAAGGTAATCGAAGACAGTTGGCAGGATATTGAATTAGGCAGACACGGTGTAGTTATTCAAAAGGGAAGTAAATCCGGAACTTTTCTGCCTCAGGTGGCAACGGATACGGGATGGTCCAAGGAGGAGTTTTTATCACAACTTTGCAGTCAAAAAGCCGGACTTCCAAAAGATTGCTACAAAGACCCGTCAGTTGATATCTACACCTTCGAAGCACAAGTGTTTTCAGAATAAAACTAAACATTAAATACTAAAAACTAAACACCTTAGCCATAACAGATATGAAAAGTATAAAAGCGGCATCGGAATTCTTAAATTAATAATTTTAATTATTTTGAGCCTGAGGTGGGAATTGAACCCACGACCCCTTTCTTACCAAGAAAGTGCTCTACCCCTGAGCTACCCAGGC
>JAFGPD010000039.1 GCA_016926185.1 Candidatus Woesebacteria bacterium
TCTAACTTCTCTTCCTCTCGATCGCCCCTGACGGGGCTTTTTTTATGGGTAAAAAAGATGAGCTCGTTTTCTCAACGAAAAAGATGGGGCTTTATAAATTGATAAAGAAATTCTTTATTAAAGTCAATTTTTATTTACAAAGTATTTTTTACTTTATCCGCATAAGATACTAGTGATATAATTTTGTTATGGATCTGGAAAAAGGATTATACAGAAGACAGGATGGAGTACCAGGTGGTGGTGACGAAAGTCAAAAAACACTAGAAAATGGAGGCCCTCCTGAAGCAGAGAGAAACAGGATGGCTTATAGACAAACGGAATATGGGCATGAGATAGGAGAAGAAACAACTATAGAAGGAGTGCTTAATTCCACTAGAATGTTTACAGCAAGAATAATAGGAGATTGGTATGATCACGAACTTCCGCCGCCAACTTACATAATTGACAATCAAATTATTCCCCAAATTGTTGATCGAAGAAGGAAACTTACGATGGATATACCACTCGGTGAAGGGAATTATTCTCAGGAAGATGCTAAAGCAGGTTTGGTGGGTGGACAACTTCTTTTGCCTGCAACTGCAGAGGATTATCATTTTCACAAGAACGAGTTAAACATAATTGAGTATGAGGACAGACATTATATACTTGTAGAAACTGACGAAAACAGTGCTTACGACAAAGCCAAAGAGTTGTCCGATCAATTAGAATTATCTGTAAGGGAGATAAAAGCTGTTCAAACTGTGCTGAACAAACTTGATGAGCAGGATGCTTTTGCCGGAGACGTGGAGTTATATATGGTAAATGCGTTTCAGAGACTGGGAAAAATTAGAGCTGACTCAAAACACTATGCGGAGCTATTAAATCTTTCCGAATCTCACAAAGGATTCAGACCATTAGGTGAAAAAACACAGGAAGCGTTCAATTATTTAAGGGAATCAGCAGAAGGCAGAGCTATAGTAGAAGTAGGAGGAGAAAAAATGGCACTGCCTGACGTTTTTGGATTTTCCCGAAATCAGGGTTTGATGGATTTAGTTATTAAAAAGTATATAGTGCCAAAATTAGGTTATACGACTGCTGAAGTCACTGAAGACTCCACTCCCAGAGAAAAGGCTTTAAGAGATAAAGAAGAGCTGGATAACTACAGGGCAGCATTAACAGCATTGTCTTTGTTCAGGCATTGGGATCTTGATGCTTATTACAGTGTTGGCCTGAGTGTTGAAGACAAAAAAGGTACACTGGTTTCACCAGGGAATCTTTCTAAAGAACGACTCGATGATTTAGAACTAGCTACATCATACACCGATAGTTCAAAGGCATTGCATTTTGAACTACGAAGGGCTACTGAGTGGGGAAAGCAAGAGGAACAAGGAAGAAGAGATCACCCAAGAACAGTAGGTCCTCCATCAACACTAGGTTGTTATCCTTCACTAACGACCCATGCTCTTGCCATAATGAGTGCGGAAGTTCAATTATCAAGAAAAGACAATCCACAGGAGAAAAAAGTTGTAAGAATGTCCATAGAAAAAAGAGTGTTCGGATCAGGGGAAATTGACATAAGAGAAAAGGATGAAAATAAGAAGGAAGTTGTCCGTACTTATACATATGATACCGTTCCTTTGGGTGACCCTTCTCTTTGGGACAACATTACAATATTGGATGGAGACCAACCGAGATTGGTTGACGATCCCGACTTAGACATTAGACCGGTTGATACCAGTCAATGGGAAAGAAGAGATATTGAAAAGGTTGCAGAGAGAGTTATGAATTTTGCCATGGGTGCTCCAACAGATGCCTACGAAATACCCTATAAACTGCAAGGTTATTATGCTTATAAGTATATGTATGCTCAATTCATGAGAACGGACTATAAAAGATTGTTGGATGAGGTATTAAATTCTGACTTTCTTATGAAAATGAATAAACCAATCGATCTGGGCTTTAATATATTAACAGGAGGTTTGGGAATTGATGGAAAGACCGCAAACAAACTCAAGGAATATATGAGAGTGGTATTTCTAGGAGGCTTAGGGGCATCCGTGATCAAAAATACCGGCCGGGATTCTCTCCGTGCTGGAAAGAAAATGCAGAATAAAACCCAGGTACCCGGGGCAATTGCCAGTGAAGAGACAATAAGACTTAACATTCTTAGTGCAGGGCTTACAACAGGTTTTTTCAATGGAATAGAGGAATACGACAGTCCTATGAAGTTTGAAAAAGATGATAAATGCTTGAGGTTGTATAATTATATTATTGATAACAGAAGAGCCCCAACACCTTATGAGCTTAAGAAATCCGGTTTTGAAGGATGGTTCAGTGATGAAGAACTCAGATCTTTACTGCCCCTTTATCCTTTGGAAAAATGGAATGAGGACTAATTCTATCTTTTTGAGAAGCACTCTTTATAATTACCAAGAAGATTGATCTTTTTTACTTTAGATCTCCCGGCCTCATGAATTTATTTGATTCTTTATTTCTAATTATACCACCTCGACGCTCTGCTGCGGCTGTAATTGCTCTAGCTACTCCGGCTTGAAAACCTTTTTTACTATCGCCTGATTTATCATCGTATCCAAATTTCGATGCTGCCATTCCAGCAGCTCCCCAAAGAGATCTTGAAACTCCCAGGTTCCTATCTGCCCATGGCACTGCTGCAAAAGATTCTCCTATTGCGCTTTTCATATCGAATCTTCCTCCTAATATAAAGCTTTTGGCAATTTCTGATGCTTTTGGTATCAATGTCAAAGTGACCAGACTTGCCGCCAGCCACATCAATTCTATCGCTCGGGAGCCGATTGTCAAGGGCGGCGCCCAGCCTCTGCCTCCTCCCAGCACTGCGCTGTCAAGGCCAAACGGAAAATCAGGTACTCCCGGTATGCCGAGTATGTTGTCCTGGAACCAGTTTATTAGAGATATCAAACCGTTATCTGCAAATGATGATCTGAGGAAGATGAAAGATACAAAGAAAAGAAATCCTGTTATCGGATAGACCGCAAGCTCTGCCAAAAGAGTTTTAAGCCAATTGCCGAAACCTCCCCCTGTGAGTGTTCCTAAAAGTATTTGGATAGGCCCCATTATTATCTGAATTAAGATATTCACATAAGCCTTTATAAGTATCCACAGTATCCTGATGGTCATCCATATCAGCATGATTCCGACTATTACGGTTAATATGAGCGGGACTATCAGTGTAAGACCTACTATGCCGAGACCTAATCCTCCGCGGAAAAGAGCAGACATAAATGCGGGGAAGAAAAATTGAATATAGATTCTCATTAAATCCAACACGCCCCAATTACCTGTGAGTTGACTGAATATCTCACCCCAATTTTCCCCGCTTGTGAAACTGGCGTTATAGATGATTCCGGCCAGAAGTCCTACAACAACATACATCAGATCGATCATAAAGCCCGCAATAGCGTAGGAAAATGTTATAAGGATGAGAGCGAAAACCACTTTCGGCAGAGCGGATTGTACTGATATCACTGTCTGGGGAGATATCTTCATCCGGAACATGATCATGAAAGCCATTGCAATGACTATTATCACCAGCAAAAAGTAAGTGATATCCCTAACCATTCTCCACAGTTCCATTACAGGATTGGCTGCAGTGAACCCGAATCCCTGGGCCTTTGCTTCCGGAACGATTTTCAGCCTTGTTTTAAGGTCTTTGAAGTACGCAATAGAGGAAATGGGGTTAGTACCAATGACTTGAAGAATTGATGCGTTTTCTGTTTGCTGTGAGGAATTTGCCAGGTTAATAGATGAAAAGTCATAGGAAGCTCCTGGATGAGCGGCTTCACACTCTAGTTGGTCATTATATATACATTCGGTTGTTATACCTTGAGGAGCTGGTGGATATTCCTCGCAAGTCACACACCCTCGTAACTCTATATAGCGATACATATTTTGCCACGATTGTGCTTCTTGTATCATATTTCCAATTGGAGCTCCTAGGCAAGTAGCGATACGGGTAACAACACCTTCACCCTCAATGATACAGTAAGCAAGCCTTGACGGAATTAATTGATTGAGGACAAAAGCTGTAAGTCCGTACATTACCCACTCAACTTGGGCGCTGGTGTATCTTTCTCCAAATATCTCTGTCGGTTCGTTAGGATCATGTACTTTGTGGTACCAATCCCAAAAATCCTGGTTATACCAAGTTTGCTCCTGTGCATGCGCAAAGGGAACTGACAGATTGGTCAGTAAGAATATCGAAAGAAATATTGTCAGCAGTATTTTTTTGCCTTTGGACAGCATTAATTAATATTAAACGGAAGGAACATGTTAAGCAAGAGCATTTTGTATTTTTGATATTAAACACCAAACACCAAACACCAAACACCAAACACCAAACACCAAACACCAAACACCAAACACCAAACACCAAACACATATAGGTTAGTAGTGTTATTGGTGTAACAAAGAATATTTTTATTCAGCAAAAGATGTGGTCTAAAAGCATAAGTGTAGGGCTGTATCACAAGTTAAGTTGGGACAGCAATCAACAGTGGAAAAACAAAACTCCGTGGCATCAGAACAATTTGGCAAGGTGCCGCTGCCAATGAATGGTTGCCCGATAGCTTCCTCGGGCGGTACTATTCCCAATCGTGTCGGTGGGCAGTTACGGTGCGCGCCAAGCGCGCAGGTCACAAGAAAGCTGAAAGGAGCGGTAGTGGGGGGAGGGACACCTACTGGCCAATCGTCAGGCAGGGGAATTTCAAAAGCTCCTTCGCTGAAGTTCCCCTCAGATGCCATGAATGCCTCTCCTGCAACATCTTCAACGGAGGAGTTGGGAATGTTTGGGAAATATTGCTCAACTGTGTCGCTGATACTGGCAAGTCTCACTACACCTTTTTCGTCCAGAGCGTAGTTATGGATATCGTTGGTTTCTTCCAGCACAGCTAGTCTTAACACGTCTCTTATTGCACCTTGTGCATCGTAAGGAAGGAGTTTCCTTAATGGTCCGGAGAAATTGACCAATCTTCCCATGTCTTCCGGCTCTTCCGGGTCCAGAAGTTGTCGGTCGCCTATTTGCGGAGTGCCGGTAAAGTACCATGATAGATAGTTATTCATCTTCTGCTCGTCGGTCATATTGATGTTTTGAGTGTTTCCCAGAATTCCTACATTGGAATTTGCAAAATCAACATATATCTCAAAACCTATCGTTCTGTAACAGGGGAGAATGTAGTGACCGGTCCCGTAAAGCTCTGCTTCAGTTATTTCGCTGAAATCACAAAAGGTATGTCTGTAACTTTGCGTTTCCGGATCACTGTCGTATGAACCCCCTATTCCCGGTTCAAGATTCCCGTCATAAGGGTTAAAGACCTCTTCGTAGGAAAAATCAAGTGTGCTTCCGCAGGCGAAGGTGTTGTATTTCAGATAATCTGCCTTTTGATTAAAATCTTCGGGATATGCACCGAGATTATTTAGAGGTGCTTCGGGTTCTGACTGGGGGATCAAAAGATCGCAGCTGCTTGCAGGATATGGTCTTAACGGATGAAATTCAGGTTCGGCCACATCACCTATTCCGCAGGCATATTTACCAAGATAAAATCCTTCACTTAGCGGTCTTTTGACATTTTGATCTGATTGGATGTCGCATCCGCATTCAGGAGCGGCCCAGCATTCAGTCTGCGGCTCGTTAGGTCCGGCGATCGCATAGACAACACCGCCAGATGAGCTTATTGCACTATTAAGCTGTACCAAAAAGTTACCGTAAGATATCGCATCCGGACCTGCGCTCATAGATGTGCCTATTCTTACAATGGGGGTTAAACCATTATTCAGTGCCATTCGTACTCCGTCGATGGTTGCTTGGTCAGCGTTGGATATCGAAAGTGTATAAAAACTATCAGCCCCATCCCATATCCCTGCAGCGCGAGCATAAAAACCATCACTTTCCGGATAATATGTGGCTGAGTTCACACCGAGTTTTTGGCAAGAGCCTCCGCATACTTCATCGATAATTTGCCTGTCGCTGTCAAAAGAAAACCTTTCCCACTCGCCGTTAGTATTAAAGGCGTTAAAAAGCAGGGCCCCCAAGTAACTTCCGTCGGTTTGGACCCTGTCAAGCTCACTTCTAAGCTGGCCGATATCCCCGTCAATATAGCCGGTTTCTGTTATCAGAACACGCAGACTGGATGGCAGTCCGCTTGCAACTCTGAATGCATCGACATGTCCAGTTATCGAGTTTCCGCAGCAAATGTAGGCATTTCCTGCAATTCCGTCCAGTGCGCCAAAGTTTGCTCCTGCTGCTATCATCCCTGCCGCTATTGCGGCTCCGTTTGGGTTGGTCATATTAAAAGCAGGGGATAGGAGTCTGACGTTTGAAAGATTTCCTGCAATATCAACAACCTGGTTCATGTATTGTGCGAGGGCTTGACCAACGCAAGCATAGCTCATTGTCTGCGCTTTTGCTCCGGAAGCCGTTGAGAAAAATAAGGTGAAAGAGATAATTACGGAATAAAATATTTTTTTAAGCATTTTCTTATTCACAAAAACTGAAAGAATACACTCTTCCTGCTTCATCCGGATTGGCATACATAGGTGTGGTTATTTCCACCTTGAGTTTGCACGCCTCTTCCTCAGTTATTTCCAGATTTTCAAGAAAAGCCTTTTCGGCCAGTTCTTTCTTTTCCTCGAATGGTGAGTCTTTAATGACGATCAAAAAACCTCCATAATCATCAAAATAATCGATCGAGTAACTTTGATCCTCTTCAATTATGTAATCATTACTTTTAGGGATCTTTTCCGCTTCTTCATATATCACTTCAGTTACTTTTTCCGGGACCTCTGCTTTTTTTGGTTTTTCCATTGTTCTGGTTGTACCGTCCGTGGTTGTCTGATAGGTGTTTGAGACTGTGGTGTCCGTTGTATCTTTTTGTTTTGGCTGTTTTGTGACATTTTTTTGATCGAGTGAAATTATCAGTACAAATCCTGTCAAGATTAAAAGAATCAGGATGATGATCAGTTTTTTGTTCTTTATTAGTTTTTTCATTTTAGTAATTACATACTACACAACCCGAACTTAGCTGCCAGTCACACCAGCTGGTTCCATTGCTGGACAATCTAAGCATTGTCTGAATAGCAAAATCCGGATCGAACTGCTGATCAACACAGGCATCGAGTGTTTCTTGATTTTCCACAGTGCACCAGACAGTAGGGCTGCAGCTATAATCTTCCATACCCCCCGGACATCTTCCGGGGATAATATAATTATACTGAAAGAGACCAGCTGAGTAATCACATGTGCCGCCTGTTACACATCCTGTGTTTAGAGCTCTGGGATTACCGCCACTTTCCCGGTTGCATATTTTAGAGGCAAGACACGCTTTGTCGTGGGCAAGTTGATCACTGGGATTAATCGATAAAAAGACTTGCTCAAGATTGTCTACACTGCAGGGTCCTATTGTCAGATGGGCATACTGGTCGCATCTGTATACACCTGAGCCTCCCCTGCAATCCTCGGAATTGCTGGAAGGAGCATCTCCGGGATTTTGGTATGCAAGCGGTTCGTCATCATAGTTCATAAAGGGTCTGCTAAACTCTTCCGGTCTTAGTGCGTTTTGGAAGTCCACAAGCCAGTATTTATATAAAGATCCAAGATGGGGGATATACATCACAGGTGTTTGCACCTGACCCTTCGCGTATTCTAGATTAAAAGTGCTCAAGTCTGCGCTGGTGTGTTCAAGTGTTTCGTAAAAGTTTACGACATTTGCTGTTGCTATGATATTGGTTTTTGTCGGGATATCATCCAGATCAAATATGCCATCGATCTTCGGCATGAATCTTCTGAACAGGGAATCATTTCCTTCCAAGATTGTGTCATTGATAGCTTCAATAAGCGGTGTTTTGTTGAAGATATTTGCTTCACCAGCAATTGAGATAGATTCAAAAGGTTCCCATCCGCATTCAACTGTGACAGTATCCGGAGGAACGCAGTAACCTGGCGCATCGGGAGCGGATGGTTGACAACAATAATATCTTACACCAGTAGATGAACAGTCTGAACTGCTATATTGCTGTTGGGCACAAGCTTCGGTATATGTCCCCGGATAAAGGGTACTGCATGATGGTAGTATGTATTCTTCATCGTCTTCTGACCATACCGCTTCTAATGGTTGACATCTGCCTGAAGGTATACTCCAGTCGTGTACGATACAGTTGGCAGAACAGCAATCCAGCTCACACAATGAAGCCACACCGTCGGGATCGTATTCGTAGGGAGCTGTCATGTTGTTATAGGCATCATGACAAGCGTACGAGATCTCAAATTGCCCTCCATCTTCTGTACACACCCTGCCGTCTACCACTGGCATTCCTTTGGTGGGAACTTCAAAGAAACCGGTGAAAAGCATCTCAGCTTTTATTTTTGCCCCGATAAGATCATCACCCGGGTTGGTGAAAGTTTCCTCAATATAGCATGCATTATCTGCGCCGGGGAATTGTTGGTAATAATATGGTGAGAGAATACCGGGAACTGGTTCTCCGACTATTGCTGTGGAGTTATTATCGGTGCTATTGTAACCGCTTTGGTGTCTGTCTATTCGGGCAGTAAAGCCCCCTTTGTTGCCAAAAGTAAGATCTCCCGCGTTACGACCACCTTCGCCGTTGTCCGAAGCTCTTTCTGCCTGAGTTGAAGTTTTGCTGAATGCTGACTCTTCATACATTTCAAAGTATTCTTCGTTTTCATAAGGCTCATAACTTCGCGGATTGAACATTGTTTGAGCCATTGTAGAAAGGACATGGATAGACCTTGCATGAGGAAACCAAAGTCTTGATTCTGCTGTCCCGTAATAAGGTTCCATAGCAACTCCGCAAGCCTCGTCTGCAGGGCTTCCCGGAATGGCTCCTCCTGGTTGTGCAGGGCAAGTACCGTATGATTGCGGTTCGTCAGTGCAGTGTTCAGTACCGCAGCAGTATACATTTGACTCACAGGTGAGCACATCGGAAACATATCCTTGCCATCCTCCATAACTAACGTTTTGATTTATGGTGACCCAGCCTGCATTAGTATCAGCAGGTATAGTTAGATCTTGGCTAAAGAAAGTTGTACCCCAACAGATTGCAAAAGTTCCTCCAGGGTTCCAATCAACCCTTGAGCAGCTGGGTATTATCTCTGCGTTGTTCCCGCATGCAGGATTGGCAACATTAAAAAAACTGTTGGCGAGTATATCATTTGCACAAATTATCTGTACTTCACCGATGGAGGCTGGCACGGCTCCGCCGTACGTATCGGTTTCAGTACATGCACACCCATCACCTATAGGATCGACACAAACACATCTGGGCGCGTTTTCTTCCTGTGCAAGGATATTTTCAGGCCAAGCAATAAGCAGGAAGGTATATATTACCAGGAGAACAGGAACAAAATGAATTTTTGTTCTTAACTTTTTGATAGGGATTTTCAGAGCAGGTGACATCGGTAAAATTACTTTACCTTATTCTATAACAATCTTGAAATTGATGCGATAGTCTGAGCAGAAGTATAGATGTAAAGCTAAAAAGGATCATCTGTTTTAATATTTAGAACTAGACTTTCAAAGACGGAATTATATGGATATTGGATATCTTATTTTTTAAATCTACACATCAAATATAAAAAGGCAATTATTTTAAATTATGAAGGAGTTAATATTCGATCCTGAAAAGTGTAAGATTGGCGCCGGTTATCGCTTCAATTATTCTTATTATCATGTAAGCCGAGGCGATGATCGTTATTCCCACGATTGCACTTGTCAATGTTCTTTTGGCAGCAGCTGATTTTTGAGGATCACCTCCTGCGGTCATATAGTTGAAACCTCCTACAATGAGCATGATGAAAAGCACTATTGTACCCAACCCAACAACTACTCTAATTATGTTTGCAAAGACTGCTTCTAGTCCTACTAATGTTGCTACATCTGTATCTTCGTAAGTGTTAATAGATGTTTGCGCGATGAGGATCGGGGAAAGAATTGGTGGTCTCATATATTTTTCAGTTTACATTAACAGCACTATTTTATACAAGCGTTAGAGGTGTGAGAGAATATTATTGAAACAAAAACAAAGAAGAAATTGTGTTGTATGTTTAAGAGAAAGGTATTGAAAGGAGTTGCCTATTGGATTATTCTTTCATCAATCACCTTCATTCAAGACCTAGGTTAAGATCACCAAGCAGATTTGTGCCAAAGAAGGCATCTAATAAAGTAACTATCGCATATGCTGAAAGCACTATCGCCAGTCCGATTATAGCGGAAGTGATCTGGGATTTCGCTGCTTCGGTTTGCCCTTTGTCCCCTCCTGATGTTATCCAGCGTATACCTCCCAAAACCAGCATAAAGAAAAAAATGACGGCTGCTATTACAAATAGCAGATTAACAGCAAGAGGTATAAGCTCCGCGATATCAAGATCTGCCACACTGTTGGCGATACCTGTGCTGGGTCTTAAGTTGATAGTTTGTGCTAACAATTTTACTGTAGGGGAATTCATGTAAATTAATTATTATTATTTAGAAATGAAAAGTCAAGAAGGATACAGAAACTAATATTATTTTTTTAAAAAAAAGAGTTGGTAATAAGAGGAGTAGAGATGTGTGTAACTTAAAAATAGCAAAAAGGTCAATTTTTTGCCTAATTAAAAAAACCATCTTTTTCGTTGAGAAAACGAGCTCATCTTTTTTACCCATAAAAAAAGCCCCGTCAGGGGCGATCGAGAGGAAGAGAAGTTAGA
>JAFGPD010000040.1 GCA_016926185.1 Candidatus Woesebacteria bacterium
CTCAGAGGTCAATTACCATTTACAGCTGAATAAACTCAACAACGAGAAATGTAGCATACAACACAAGCATCACAAGTGCTTCCCATCTATCCAACCTGTGCTTACTGCGAATGAAGTACCAAAAGCTAAGATAAATTACTACAAAGGATATCCCAGCAACAAAATACTTGCTTGGCGCAGCTATATGAAAAGGGCTTATCAAAGACACGATTCCCAGAACCAAAGTGGAATTTGCAATGGTTGAGCCTAACAGATTTCCAAAAAACATTGAGGGTTCATGATCACCCAAGGAACGGAATGAAAAAGCCAGCTCAGGAAGAGATGTGCCTATGGCAACAACAATAAGTCCAACTAAAAACTCTGGAAGATTAATGATCTGTGCGATATAAGTTCCTAATCTGACAACGATATCTGCAGAAAATATCATCAATGCAATCCCCAGGAAAAGCTTTCCCAGCTCCCTCTTTCTCCTGACAGCAATGTGATTGAATTTACGTAAAAACCTGTAGAAAAAACTTTCTTCACTTTGTTCCTCTGCGATCTGTTCGTAACGACTTCTAAAAAGACTGGAAGCATAAGCTCCGTAAACTGAAAGGAGAATTAGTCCGTCAACCCTATTTAATTGCCCGTCGACCAAAAGTGCCACAGGAAGTATGCCTCCAAAAGTTGCTATCCAAATGTCATGTTTTAGGAATTTTCCATGTACCCTTACCTTGCCCGCCACCAATGCCGCAAAACCAGCAACAAGCGAGATATTGGCAATATTACTACCTGTTACAGTGCCCAATGAAATACTGGGACTGCCTCGGAGTGCAGAAGTAAGACCTACAAAAACCTCTGGAAGCGAGGTTCCGACAGCAAGAATTACCGCTGAAATTGTAGATATTTTTGTATGCGTTTGCCGGGACAATCTGCGCACTGAAACAATAACCATATCCGAAGACTTGATAAGGATAAAACAAAATATAAGTATGAGGGCGATCGATCCGGCTAACATTTTATTTCATATGACGTTCCTGCAATCTAAAAACGATTTTTGCCATCTCAACTATTATAAACATAATAAATGAAGCAGCCACAACATACAGCCACTGTACAACATTCAACATCTCAACACCAATAAACTCGCCTAATGGTCTGAATATATAAGGCAGAAGCTGGAAGACAACACCGCCCAACACCGCAATATTAAGCCATTTGTTTTCCAACGGATTTTCATTCCAAAATGGTTTTGTCAGAGTTCTTACCGAAAATACATAAACCAAAGAGTTCATTCCAAGTACCCCAAAAGCTATTGACCTAGATATAATTAGATCACCCGAATTTTTATATGTAAAAATAAACAATATCAGAGCAATAATCCCGCTTGTAAAAGATACTATTGCAATTAACTCTTTCATCCAATTAGTAACAATCGGAGTTGATGGTTTTCTGGGTTCTCTTTTCATAATATCTTTAGCTTTTGGGTCAACAGTCAAAGCAAGATGGGGCAAGCCATCAGACACAATATTTATCCAAAGTATCTGGGAGGCAGTGATCGGAAGTGGCAAGTCTGCAATTAAACTTGCACCAAGAATAATCGCACCAATAACAGATACTATCTCACCATAAGCATCACTCATCAGATAAAGAATGATCTTTCTGATATTGTCAAAGATCCCCCTTCCCTCCCTTATCGTTCCAACAATAGTTGCAAAACTGGAATCCAAAAGCACAAGATCTGCCGATTCTTTAGCAACATCAGTTGCTTCACCGACCACTATCCCGATATCTGCTTTATGCAAAGCAGGCGCATCATTAACCCCATCTCCCATCATCGCAACCACCTCACCATTTTCTTTTAGTGCGGTAATGACCTTGAGCTTCTGTTCAGGTTTTGTTCTGGCAAACAAAATCGGACTATTGCCTGATCTATACATTCCCTTTAATAGTCCTCTAACCTGCTTAACACTCATTTTCTCAAGATCACTTCCCAAAACTGTCCTTTCTTTAGTAATGTTCATCTTCAACTCATTCATTACAGCTGTTGCCGTCTCGGGATAATCTCCGGTTATCACAATCGTCTTGATCCCTGCCCTTTTGGTTTGCTTAAACGACTTCGTTATCCCCTCCCGGACCGGATCTGTAAAAATGATCAAGCCTATCCACTTAAGATCTCCTTCAACCTTGCGTTGAGAAAGTTCATTGATATCATCTTTTAATCTTTTTTTGGCTATTGCAATTATTCTTTTACCTTCTGATGTAATATTTTTAATGTTCCTTTCAATTTTCTGAAGTGCGTTATCGTCTAGATCTGTCCATCCCAAAACCACCTCAGGTGCTCCCGTTACATAGATTTCTTTTCCTTTATCTTCATGTTCTATTAACGTTGCATAATAGCGGTTTTTGGGATTAAAAGGGATGTAATCAACAAGCTTGCAATCTTCTCCAAGACTACCGCCCTTTTCCTTTATTTTTTCCGATCTTTTATTAAGCCAGTCTCTCGTTGCTATCATTATCGGGTCATCGCTTGTTGAAAAATGCTGGATACAAATTTCGTCAAGATCACCCTCAATATCAACAACCTCAAGTTTCCCGTAAGTAAGTGTTCCTGTTTTATCAACACAAATAGTTGTAACACCGCCCAAGGTTTCTGCAGATACAAGATTGCGAACAAGACCCTTCTTTTTAAGGATCCTTTGCATTCCAACAGCCAACACTACGGTCAAGGCGATCAAAAGCCCTTCAGGAACCGAAGAAACTGCTAATGCAACCGATGTTTTAAAAACCTCAACAGGCTCTTTACCTGTTAAAAGACCAACAATAATTACAAAGACCGTTAAAATTATGACCAAGGTCGTAAGCTGATTTGAGAACTTTTTTACCTGCTTTGTGAGCGGCGTATCCTCCTGAGGCTTTTGAACCGACTGGGCAATTTTACCCATCTGGGTGTCTGCACCGGTTTTGGTGATTTCCATTAAACCCTCACCTGAAGATACAATCGTACCCATATAGACCTCTTGCCCTACTTTTTTATGTACTGGAACAGACTCCCCCGTAAGCATCGCCTCTTCAACCAAAAATCTATTAGCACTGATAAGTTGCCCGTCAGCAGGAATTTTGTTGCCCTGCTCTAGCTCAACAACATCTCCCGGAACAACTTCTTCAATATCAATAGTTTTTTTCGTCCCATCCCGGTAAACGTCAACTTTGGGATGGACCATTGCCTTTAGTGACTCTAAAGCATTACTTGCTTTTTGTTCCTGAATGAATCCCAATATGGAATTAATTAGTACAACAAAAAAGATAATTATCGTATCTGAAAGTTCTTTCAAAAAGATGGTAATGGCACCTGCGGCAACCAAAATATAAACCAGTGGGTTTTTAAATTGGCGTAAAAACAAGACCACAGAAGAAGGCGGCTTTTTCTCTGGTAGAATATTCGGGCCATACTCCTCCAATCTCTTTTTGGCTTCCTCTTCACTTAATCCTTCAACTTTTTCAGGCATACCTTATTCTATAACATTCTTAATATATCAAGCGATAACTTATTGATAAAAGCAAAAGCGATATTGTGCATACATATAAAAAATTCACTTCTGAAGCTTTATCAATTGTATTATTTCTGTTACTGTAGTAGCTTGATCAGCTTCCTTGTCATCTCTGAATTTCACAAGTCTTGGAAATCTCAGTGCGTAACCTGCGGTATGATTGGGGGATTTTGTTATTTCATCCGCTGCCAGCTCTACAACAAGTTCCGGTTCTACCCAAAAGTCAGGAACAAGATCTTTATGCACATCGTAGCGTTTAGGTTTTTCTTTTGACTTGATCTTCTTCAATCTTTTATTAAGTTCCCTGAACTGATCATCTGTTAATCCTGTTCCAACTTTTGTGATCGTTTTAATCTTTTCTCCATCAAGCAATCCTGCAAGAAAATGTCCTATTCCAAAATCCGCTCTTTTACCCCTACCACGTGAGTATCCCATCACAACACAGTCAATTGTGTCGGCAAGTTTGCCCGCCTGCTCCTCAGGTTCTTTCATCTTAACCCATCGCCAACCAGTTCTACCCGCGACATATTTACTATCAACTCTTTTGACTATTACACCCTCTAATCCTTCAGATAACTCCTTTTTCATTAGAGATGAAATGATATTTTCATCCTTTGTGATCGTATAATTTACTAATTGCAGCAGGTCTCCTTTTTTCACTGTTTTTGCCAATTCTTGCCTTCTTTCAAGGTAAGTTTTATTAATTAAACTAATCCCATCTTTGATCAAGATGTCAAAAACATAAAATCTGATCCCAGTATTTTTAAGTGTTTCAGAAATATCATGCTTCCTTCTTCTGGTCATAGTTTGTTGGAAATTAGCAAGTGTTTTAGTTTTCTCATCCACTCCTATTGCCTCAACATCAAGTACGACCTCATCACATACCAACTGTTTTCCAATATCAACTAACTCAGGGAACATCCATGAAGTTTCATTGAGATTTCTGGTATAGGTTTTTACGAACTTGCCTTTCTTGTAATGGATCTGAATTCTTAGTCCATCATACTTTGGTTCAACTGACACTTCCTTCATTTTTTCCATCATCTCGGCAGGTGACTTTAGTCTTGCCGCTAACATAGGCAAAAGTGGCACACCAACCACAGGCTCAATAATTTCTACGGTCTTACTAATACCGTTTCTTTTAACTGACTTTGTTATTTGTCCAACATCAGGAACTATAAAAAAAGCTTTTTCAAGCTGACTACTTCTACTTTTGTCTCCAGTTTCCATCCACGACAATGCATCCAATATAGTCTTATCGGAAAACCCGAGTCTCAACTTACCAACAGGTATTCTTGCGACAAAGCGATTGCTTAATGAGTCCAGATCGGTCATAAGCTTCGACAAACCTTTAACTTTCCTCTCAACACTTCCTTCACCTTCATCTTCAGCAACCTTCACTAACCTTTCATATACTTCAGATACAGACATGTCACTTTTCTTTGCATCTTTCTGTGCGTAATGCTCAGCAGTATCCCCAAGATCCCCAAGTTGTTTATACTTCTTATGAACTTTCTCCTTATCAACTCCATAAGCGTCAGAGATCACCTGAATCATCATCTTCTCTGCCACATTAAAAACAAGCTCATCATAGCGGGGCTTTAACCTGCCTAATAAAAGATAGGTCACCCTGTCGATCTCATTAATATCTGATTTTTTGAAAACGTCAGAAAGAATTTCGGTAATTTTCAACCTTGAGGAGGTTTTTTCCAATCTATCAACATATTTTGAAAGGTCACTAAACTTCATATTGATATTATACCAACACTCCCGCCAATCACTAATTGCTATTTAAAGTTGGGGTCCTGTTAAGTAACTTGAGAAGAAAAAGTAGGCAAACACTACAACTCCAATAAATATAAATCCAAAAATTATTCCTATCAAACCGCCTGATTCTTCATGAAAAACTTTATTTAAACCATCACCAATAAGAGTTAGTCCAAAAAGACTTGGCAGGATCAAGATCATATATATGAATTGCGGGTCACTCGATGACATGGTTACTTTTTTTGATTATATTACATTCCCGGCAACACTTACTATCCTTTTTTAGGTGTTAGCTATTAAATATCTACTGGCTTTTGTTCTACCTTTTTTTGTGACGATCTTTTTATCCATCAGGTCATTAATATCTCTTAAGATCGTATCTTCGGAAACCATAGACAATACCCTTTTAAGCTCATTCATTGCAGCTGATTTATTCTCAGACAAATATTCAACTAGCTTCATCTGCCTTTCCGTCAGGGCCACCTGATCACCAATTTTAATTTTCAGTTTTGAGTCAATTGAAAGTTTTCTTACTTTGTGTTTGATCTTGGCAAGCTCCGCCGCAACAACACCGGTAAAATACTCAAGCCAACCTGTAAGATCCCTTGCCCCTATTTCTACCGATTGCTTGTCAATCTTGGAAAAAGCCTCATAGTAGCTGGCAGGGTCCCTATCAAAATGTTCCTCTAGGGAGAAAAATCTCTTAATATCATAGTTTTCCCTTACCATCACAAGCATTGCAAAGGCACGCACTGTTCTTCCATTTCCTTCAACAAAAGGATGAATAGATACCAAAATATAGTGAGCGATCCCAGCTTTAAGAATAGGATGGACTTTTTCTGCATTTTTAGAATTAAGCCACTCAAAAAAGTCGTCCAAAAGGAAAGGGACTTCTACAAAGGGTGGAGGCTGGAATACGACTTTACCCGTACCTTCTTCTTTTATTATCACCTGGGTTTTTCTAAAACCCTCGGCCTTATCCTCAGCAACGATCTTATTGATCGTTTCTCTATAAATATCCAAGATCATCTCCTTGTCATAACCCCCACGCTTTTCTTTCAGCTCATCTAAAAGCGTCATAACATTTCTGTAATTAATTACCTCCTGAATATCCCTATCTCTTGCAACGATCGATTCACCCTCAAGCACTTTTTTTGTTTGACTTAGTGTCAGATCATTTCCTTCAATGTGGGTTCCGTGATGAACGGTTCTGGCAATCGCGTCTGTCTGGAATTTTTTCTCATAAAATGGTACCAAAGGAGCATTTTCAATTACTTCCTTGCTGCCCTCGATCTGACCGATATTGTTTAAAATCTCGTTGGTAATTGTATACTTGGGTTGATACATCTATTTTGCCTGACCCGTTAATCGCTCCTTGTGGGTACAAACGTAGTTCGTAACACAAGATAAGATTTTTACGGGAGAGAATACATTGTTATTTTAAATATACGATAAATATGCGGTAATTACAATATGCTTTAAGGCTATTTTAGCTCAACAACTATAGTGTCATCATCCTGCCAAGCAACACTATCCGCAAAGCTACACAAGCTCAAGGTGTTACCCAACAATGCCTTTTGCTGGTCTTGATGAACAATAACAATATCCGGATCAAAAAAACTCAATTCACTTGCAATTTGATACATTGAACCAGCTTTCCTTGATAAATTCATGAGCTCCGAAGTCTCTTCGGGCATAAAACCCGAAACGCCGTTTACCACTTTCTTTCGATGAAACAAGCTAAAATACATTCGATAGTACTCATTTTTCTTTAACACTTTATCGGTCCAGTTATACATTGGCAGTTCCAATACTGATCGATATTTACTATTAATCAACCACTGGTAAACTTCGGGAATATCTTTATCTGCAGGTACTGAATAGGATTTTTCTATCCGATTAACATCCAAAAGGAGTAAGAGTAAAAAAATTACTGAAAATAGCGTTCTTTTTTGAAAGTTCAGATTCCTAAAAGCATAAGAGAACAAAGCTACGACAGAAAAAACGGTCAGTAAGATCCATCTCGAAGTAGCTCTCAATGCGTTAAGACCAGGCACCAAGTAATAAAAAAGTGCATAAGGAAGCGGTATTGGGATTTTTCCAAAAAGTTTCACCGTCTCACCTCCCCACTTCATAACAGGTCCCAATGTAAAAAGAAACGACATTATAAAAACAATAAACATCCATTTCGTATTTTTATTAAGGACATCTTTATCTCTACCTAATTTAAAGAGCGATAATCCAAATAGAAGAAAAATTACCGGAGAAAAACTTCTGTTTGAAAGGTCGTCTAGTCCCGATGAAAAATGGGCAGCATCTCTAATTGTTCTTACAAAGCCATGCGTAATTGAAACTTCTCGATAGACCAAAATTACAGGTATTGCAATAACTACCGCAATTATCCCCCCAATCACAAAGTGTTTGAGCTGTTTTTTGAAGGTAGTGGAGTTTGTGACAACTAATGCGGCCAAAATCGTTGCAACAAAATAAAAAGGTAGAACGTTTTCCCAAATAACAATTCCCGTTAATACAAATCCCAGATAAAGATCTTTTGCTCTTTTATATTTAAAATATCTCCAGAACATCCAAGAAGGCAATAGCCACCAATACATCGTCCACATTTGCAGGTGCACTAAGAAATTAAACCTTATTTTAGACAAAATTAACGCAACTGCTCCAATAAAGGAAATCAACCTGTTTTCCGAAATATCTTTGAGCCAAAAATAAACTACTAGAACGGTAGCAATCTGTCCAAAAATAATTGTGAAATTGCTCGCTGCGACAAATGAACCAGTTAACTTTACTGGTAAATATGACAAGATTGCAGAAGGGATCATGAGCACTGAAAATGCCAGGGAATCAGAAAAGGGGTAAAAAATATATGACTGAAAGATGTTTAAAATATTATGCGGTATCTTTTGTATCGTCTGATTAAGTATCCACACTATAAGCATCCCGTCATACTCTTCAACGATACCGTCCGAAAAACTTATAACAGTAGGCCAAACAGTAAAAAGTGCGATTAAAATTAAAAGGGCAAGGGCTAAAAATTTTCTAATAGGAGACATTTGTCCCTATCTTATATCACTTACGTAAAGTTGCAATCGTCAGAGGAATTTGAACAGCAAGATCATCTGCGCTGTAATTAGTGCCAACTTTTTCGAAAAGTTCATCGGCAGCTTTTTTCTCGATATATGAAGCTGCACAAGCGGAAAGATGAGCATCATTTTTTGCATAAAGTGATACTGTTAGTCCTGCTAAAATATCTCCACTGCCACCTTTGGTTAGCCCTGCATTTCCACCTTTCACTACTGTACACTTGTTGGGAGAGCAAACTAATGTCTCCGAACCTTTAAGCACTATCGTACACTTATACTCCTCCGCCATAGCTTTAATATTTGACAAAGCAGATACAGTATTCTCATCTGCTTTGTCATCCTGAGAAGAATTCTGTTCCACGGAATTCGAACGAAGGACCTTATCATGCCCAAAAAGCATCTCAAACTCTTTTTTATTTGGTGTAATAATTGCACCCTCTGGGATACATTCAGCTTCCATCACCTGCAGACTCCCTGCATCGATAACCCATCTTTTCTCCGGAAATTTTTTCAGTAAAGTCCTTGTAATTTTCCTGGTCTTACCCCCTTCTTTATCCAAATTTTGCTTGCCCCGCGAAGCCTTGGCGAAATGGGGTTGCTTCTCACTTTTATATCTCATAAAACCCGGTCCAATTAAAACTGCATCACTTTTTTCGACATACCTCTCGATATCTTCCCAAGGCACCCAAATAAAACTCATCAATTCAGATTTTATTTTTTCTGCAATCTCTCCAACGCTCGGTTCCGGTGAAGCAAAAAAGACCATATCATTAAATCTTGAGGCAACTTTCAGAGAAAGTATCGGTGCACCATGGAACAACTTACTTCCCCCAATAATCGTCACCTGCCCATTTTGTTCATTTGAAGAATTCTCACTAGGCTTGAATAAATTATTCAGCTGATCTTTGTTAAATATTTTCATAATTACTAGAAAATGGAACAGTCCCGTATAAACGCCCTTGCGACGCGAGGACGCAGACCTCGGAAGCAAGTAAGTTCTGTACGGGAACCATTGTCTCCCCCGGAAGAACTATTACTAGGCTTATATAGTTTATTTAACTCCTGACTGCTAAAACTTTCCATTAAATATTTCTACTAAACATTATATACCCACAAACCATACAGTATTTTGTATAATCACAAATGTGCCAGACAAAAAAATCAGTAAAGGTGTAAAAGTTGAAAAAAGTATCTTGGACCTTGCAAAAAAAGATCGATTGAAAAATCTATTCAAAAAACACAATATACAAATTTTCCATGACCAAAATCCAAATCAAAAAGTTGATAGGTTCCAAGAAATATTAAATTCTACAAAGTATTCGACAATTAAACCTCCAAGTTCACCTTGGGAGTTAAAGTATAAATACAAAAACAGCAGCGGAACTACAAAAATAATGCTTGTTAATAAATTCTCAAAAAAACGCCCATCGTTAATTTTTCATCACGGAATAGCTTCAACCAGACCAATAATTCAGCTGAGAATCCTTGCAGATTTCGATTTTAATGAGAAATTTAATCTTTTTGTTATCAAAGCAAGCCACCACGACAGTCACATGCAAGTTTTTAAAAAATATGTAAATAATTTTAATAATTTAGCTTCGACTATAGCTTCTTGCGTGATTGCAACAGATGAAATCATTAATTTCCATAACAGTCTTAGCAGCAAAAAAATCATAGTTGCTGGTTTTTCCATGGGAGGCATTATCACTTCACTTCATTATTTTTACCGAAACACTGCAGACTATTATTTTTCCATCATTGCCTATCCCAATCTTGGAGATATTCTGTTTGACAAAGGAAATAAAGATTTCATTCATAATTACGAATCTCTTTCCCAAAACAGATCAATAAAAAAAAGTTTCAAAATCCCCGATGAGCTGAAAGATAAGCCAAAAGATAAAGTTTTCCCGATCCTTTCTGAATATGATGAACTAATAAGATTTAAAAAGGCTCAAAAGTTTTGGAAGGATTATAAAGTTAAATCACTAGACGTCGGCCACTTTTCGGTTTTTGTTAAAAGAAAGGAAATTAGAGAATACATACTTTCAAAATTCAAAGGGTAATCCCGTTATACCAAGGGTTTAGATATTCATTATTAATTGCATTCAAAGGATTTAATTGAAAATAACAAGAAGTTAAAGGGTTATTATTCTATTGATCGTCTCCCTTTTCCCGTCGTTCAGCAGCTTCCTTCTGAATTTTATCGATATCAGGAATCAAGCTCATTTTCTTCTGCAGTTTTTCTATATCTTGTTCACCTGGAGTTGTCGGTCTTTGAACAATCCTCCTACTGAATCTAGGCACCTGACCTGGTTTTCTATCACCAGTACGAACTTGTCCTCTCATTACACTATCACCCCTATCAAATTCTGTTTCTAAATCTTCTTGCCCCCAACGCTTATTTTCACTCATATTAACATTATACCATAAATACCCTATAATAAAAATAGTTATAACTTCAAATTTTACATTATATTCAGTAAGTATTTTATCAGAAATCAACCTTTTCAATATCTTTCATTTCTTTTACCATACAGCAGGTAAAATGTATTCTCTCCTTCTCCCTTAATCAAAGTTTTACTATTTCAATACTTTTTAGATTCTTTACAAAATGCGGATCGGCCGTAGTAATGATAGTTTGCTGGTTTTTAACTACATCCATAACAATATCCCTATGCTCATGGTCAAGCTCAGAAAAAATATCATCCAACAAAAGCACCGGGTTTTGCTCAGTTCGCTGCTTAATAAACTCAAGCTCAGCAAGCTTCAGCCACAACACTCCCATCCTCTGCTCACCACGTGAACCATATCTTGAAAGATCCCTGCCTGCCGGCAGGCGGGCCTTGCTCTTTCCTTTTTTAAGCATAAAGATAAGATCATCCCTGTGAGGTCCAACCAACGTTGTTGCTGCAGCCACTTCTTCCTCTTTATACTGCTCCAACCTTGCTTCGCTGATAGCACTTTTATCATATTCAAGTGAGAAATCCTGTCCGTTAAAATCAGGTGTTGCATTCACATAGTCAATAAACTCGGCACGTTTGCTGCTGATATAATCCCCGTTTTTAATAAGCAGTTTATCCCAAAAAGCCAACTGACTTCTGCTAGCCTCCTCTTCACGAATAAAGTAAAGGATCTTATTTCTTCTTCTTAGCCCCTTACTGTAGCTCAAACTTGCTCTTTTATATTCTCTGTCAACTTGGGATAAAACATCATCCAAGAAATCCCGCCTCAAGCTCGGCGATTCCGTAACAAGGTCTAAATGCCAAGGTCCAAAAAGAACAGTCTTTAGTATTCCGGAAAAATCAACCAATCTTTTTCCTGCACCGTTTACTTTCAATTTCTTTTTGGCAACTTTCTCGGTCTTTTTGGGATTTTCCCCAACAGTGATCTCACCACGGGTCAATGTGACTTCAAGATCTGTTCTTTCCTCACCTTCAAAAACCCTTCCCTTTACTCTTGCGATTTCTTTACTGTAGCGGATCATTTCCTCCTCAACTCTTGCATGAAAGCTTTTTCCAGTAGCCAAAAGATTAATTGCTTCCAAAATATTGGTTTTCCCTTTCGCGTTGTCTCCAATAACAATAGTTATCTTGTCGCCAAAATTAATTAGCTTATTTTTAAAATTCCTAAAATCGGTTAATTTAAGTTTTGATAATTTCATAGTAAACTGAAGGTCGAATACCTAATTATACTAAAATTGTCTTTTTTATTGTTCAGTCTGATTTTTTGCCAAAGTAACTCTTATCATTATTAAATGCTAATTAAATTTATCCTATACATTTTGATCTCTTCACTATTTATCGCACAGGCAGAAATACATATTGAAGGAGCCGATGGATGGGCAAGTAAACTTCCCACATGGAAAATAAAAAACAAGTTCACAAAATTGATTTTGGGAAATACAAAATTTTTGACGGGGTACCATCTTTACTTTTGGAGTTCAATATTTGTACTTTTACACAGTTCCTTTATTATTACAGGCTGGAACTTACAAAAAGAATTGATATTGGTCTCATGTTTTTTTCTTTTAACAAGTACTGAAGATTTTTTGTGGTTTGTTCTTAATCCTCACTTTGGGATAAAAAAATTCAAAAAAGAATATATCCCGTGGCATCAAAGTTGGTTCGGTCCTTTACCGACTGGGTACTATTTATCAACTGCTATTGCTGTATTACTTCTATATTTATCTGGAGTATAATCACTTCTTCTGACATTCTGAACAAAAATAAGTACCACGACCACCCACTTTTATCTTTTTGATCTCACCTCCACAACCATTGGGACACTTCTCTCCCTCTTTTCCGTAGACAAGTGTATGGCTTTGGTAATTACCCGTTGTTCCATCAGGTCTTACAAAAGATACCTCACTTGCTCCACCATACTTCAATCCTTTCATCAGAACTTTTTCTATCGATTCAAAAAGCTTTTTCACTTCAGCATCATTTAACTTATTTGATCTTTTTTCAGGATGAATATCAGCCAAAAAAAGCGCATCATTGGCATAAATATTCCCCACTCCCGCAATTTTACTCTGATCCATTAATACATTCTTTATTGCCATTCCCGTTGACTGTACAACTGTACTAAATTTATCAAGAGTCAAATCTTTGAATGGCTCTGGACCCAGTTTATTGACAAAACTTGTCTCCTGTATCTTGTCACTTGTTACTATTTTGATCCAGCCAAATTTCCTGTAATCAATGTAATAAAGTGCAGCTCCTTGCCCTTCCCTAGCTTTACCTGTCCTTCGGAGTTTTAACGAAGAAGGATGCGAAGAATGGTTATCTAAGATAAATGTGACATGATTATGTTTTCCGTTAAGCCCGCCCTTTACCTTATCTGAAATGTCAGGAGGGTTTTTGAGATTTGGACCACGGTAAATAAGCTGACCTGTCATTTTAATATGGATAAAAAGTGAATAATTGTTATCCAGATCTATCGAAAGAGCTTTCCCAAATCTTCTTATCTTTTTTATCTTTCCTCCCTTAACTTTTTCAGGATCACCCGTGAAGCACTTTTTATAATTTATCTCAACATCCTCAATTGTATGCCCAACAACATAATTCTCGAGCTGTTTTCTAATCGACTCAACTTCTGGAAGTTCTGGCATAAGCGTAGTATATCTTATTTTATTTTTAAACTACTTAAATCCAATTGCAGCGATGCCATATTTTTCTAATTTTTCTGCGTATCTTTTGCCCCATTTTTTCTTTAACTCTTCAAACACTTCAATTAATTGCTCCGGAGATTTTATGTCTGGCAAAATCTTATTAACAGGTTCGCTTTCTGCTAAATCCTCAACTGACTCATACTTATGTAAGAAAGTTACAGTCTTTTCTATTCTCTCGCCCGTATCATTGGATTGCATAACTAAAATTTCACCGGGTTTTATATTTGAATAATCTTTCGAGCTTTCTTTATTTCTCGGCCTTGTTTCAATGATCTTTTTACCTGACTTAACCAACTCAAAGATATCATTTGGAGATTCATAGGAAGCAAATTTTAAAAACCACTTTCCCATTTTACATTACATCCTCGACGACTCTTTTGAACTGCTTTACAAAATTATCTTTAGAAAACTTTTCTGCTTGTTTAATACAATCAGCCGATCTTATTTTTTTATACCCTGAAGTTTCAAAACTTTGAACAGCTCTTTTTAAAGATTCGACACTCAAAGCCTCAAAAAATATTCCCGTTTTATCTTCAACAACAGTCTCTTTATAGCCCCCACCAAAATATGCAATTACAGGGGTTCCCGCCGCCATTGCCTCAACGGGAGTGATCCCAAAATCCTCATCCTTTTGCGCAGTAATAAAAGCACGCGCTCCTTGATAAAGTTCAACTAACTCTTGATCATTTACTTTTCCAACAAACTCAACATTTTTGTTTGCCATACCCCTCAACTCTTTTTCCAATATTCCAGATCCGTAAATTTTCAAATGCAATTTAAGTTCATTGAAGACTTTAATAATAAGGTCAAAATTTTTCGCAGAGGTCATTCTGCCTCCCGTCAGATAATACTTTCCCTTAAAATAAGGGTTCTTTAATGACTTAAATTTTTCTACATCAACCGGTGGATAAATTATATGATCAGCTTTTCTTCGATAAAATTTTTCGATCCTTCTGGCTACATTTTCTGAATTGACAATAAATAAATCTACTTTTTGTGCCTGACGAAAATCGTATTGCCTTAGTAAATGTCCAACAATCAAAGCATAACCTTTTACCAGGGTTCCATACCACTTATTTTCCCAGTTTCTTGACTCGTCATAACCATAAAGCCATCTGGGTGGAGTATGAAGATAGCATATTTCTTTTGTAACTTTACCCCTTTTAAGTCCCTTTGTAACAGCCCAAGAAGCACTTGTTATCACAAGGTCATACTCAGAAAGATCAAACGAATTCCAAATAGCAGGCAGTAAAAATCTTAAAGGAGAGATCAGCTTATGACAAAATGGGATTTTCGCAAACCAAGACTCAACTATCTTTTTGTCTTTGAACTTTTTATAAGCACTCGAGCCTTTAACTGTAAAAATCGTATATATCGGAGCATCGGGATATATTTCAGACAAAACCTTTAGTACCCTCTCAGCCCCTCCAAAATCGTTTAAGTAGTCATGTACTAGCGCAACGCGCTTTTTAGTATCTTGTATCATGTATCAAGAATTATGTATTTTTTCAGTTCCTCTGATCAAACCGTTTATCAATTTTTGTACAGTTAGAGTTTTTTTTAATATTTTCTCCATTTCCTTTTTATTTAAATAGCCAATATCTTTAGCGATTATAACTTGGCTCTGTAATTCAGTTATCGAACCCAAAGAGTGGTAATAGAATTGTATCTTTTCTTTTTTACCTTTTCGACTGAACCCTTCTGCAATGTTGCTGGAAACTGAAATTGCTGATCTTCTTATTTGTGAAGTTAATCCAAAGATCTCCTTCTTAGGAAATTTATCGGTAATTTTATAAATATAAACCCCCAAACTTCTTGCTTCCTGCCAAGCAATAAGATCATAAAAGTTTTTTATTTTAGCCATACTAGATACCTGACATTGAATACTTGATACTAGAAAAGAACTCCTTGGTTCTTTTCCTCAACCTGCTTTTTCAGCTTATGTAGTGCATTCCACCTTCCTTCCAGCGCAAACATTTCCAATTCGTGTTCTGCCGTTGTGACTTTCACTTTTTCATTCGCAACTTCAACTTCTGTAATGATATTTTTGATTGGAATAATTTTCTTGCTCCATTCTTGATTCTTGATTCTTGATTCTTGATTCTTGACTTGCCATTCACCCATTACTTCAACCAGTATTTTATCTATAATGAATTTTCCATAATAAGACTTATATTTATCCGACTCACTGTATTCGACTTCTTGTTGTAAATATTTTTTAAATATTTTATTACAGGAAAGAGCAGTCTTTTTATCTGTTAAAATGTCAATATCGTCTACTTCCATATCAAAACCCTGGAGCATTAAGCTCGCCGTTCCCCGAATAGCATAGCTTTTTCCTTTTAATTTTTTGGCAATAAGCTTAACAACTTTTTCCAACTCTTTCTTTGTTGGATTATCATTAATATCTCCCTCAACTTTTTTTTGAACACGCTTTTTGAGAGTTCTGAATCCTATTTCATCAAAAACCTGTTCCACCTCAGGCTTTCCAAGATCCCACTCTCCCATTTTGGCTATATCAAAATCAAAATCAACATCGGTGATAATCTTGGCAAGATCATATGACACATCTCCCGACTCCTTACCCTCATTAAGTTTTTTCCTTACAGAAGGATCTATCTTGTCCAGATTTTTGTAGATCTGCCTATAGGTTTTGTGATCTTTGAAAAGCTTTTCTGCTGTGACAGGCCCTATTCCGGGAACTCCTTTGTAGTTGTCTGAGGGGTCGCCGATCAATGCTTTAAGATCGATCACTTGCTCAGGTTCCACTCCAAGTTTTTTGTGAACTTCTTTCGGTCCGAACAACTTTGCGTTAGACAAACCTCGAATGGGCATGTAAAGTTTTATCTTATCTGTAACAAGCTGCATCTGGTCTTTATCACCAGTTACGATAACTACTTCATCAACAGCATGTTCAACTGCTTTTTGTGAAATCGTTCCAATCAGATCATCTGCTTCAAAACCAGCCTTGTCATAAACCGGAATCCCGAAAGCCTTTGATACTTTTTTGGCCAATGAAAACTGACTAACAAGATCTTTATCTGTCTCCGGGCGATGTGCCTGATAATCTTCATAAATCTTCTTTCGAAATGTCGGTTCTTTACGATCAAAGCATACTGCCAAGTGAGTGGGTTCTAGATCTTCAATAATTTTCAGAAGCATACTGGTAAAACCATACACCGCATTAATAGGCTGTCCATTTGCTGTGAGAGGCGGCATTGCATGAAAAGCCCGATGCATTATGGCATTACCGTCAATCAGAACTAACTTCGACATACTATATTTTAACCCAAATTACATTGGATATCATAAATATCCTATAGGATTTGATTTTAATTTTGCGTTATTATATACTAGCAACCATGAAAGAAAAACCTAAATCTGTTGGAAGTGGAACACTTGATGCAGGTGAAAAAATTGAAAATGATGCTAATGGAAATCCCGTATTCACAAGAAAAGTACATCGTGGACCAACTATAACAGCAACTATAGGAAATGAAACAGTAATATTACCAAATGGAGAAATCGGTGATGTTGTAGATGTAGATATAACCACTACAACCCCCAAAAAATAACCAACGAATTTTCTATCAAACTAATGCCCTATCGTCAATCTTGTTTTATTTATTTATTGACTTTGAGCGATATTGAAGTATAAGTAAGTTGTGGCACAAGATAATATCGAAGTAGAGATCAAGACAAAGATCGGTAAGAAAAAGTTTGAATCGCTCAAACTGAAACTAAAAAGAATCAGCAAATTCAAAGATAAGATCCACCACATCGATACTTACTACAACTCCCCCACAAAGAATTTTCTAAAGCCAAAATACCCTTACGAATGGTTAAGTGTCAGAGATCGCGGTGAAAAGCTTACTTTAAACTATAAACACTGGTATCCACCGGGTAAGAAAAACACAACACACTGCGATGAATACGAAATTGTCTTTGACAGCATCGAACAAATTGAAAAAATATTAAAAGCTCTAGATTTTAAAAAATTGATCACTGTCGACAAGACACGGTGGACATTTATTCACAACAACGAAATTGAGATTGCACTAGACGAAGTTAAAGGCCTTGGATATTTTATTGAAGTCGAGGCATTGAGAAATAAGGGAGACTTAAAACAAACTTACAATAATCTCGAGGAATTTTTAAAATCACTAGGAATAAAAGACACAACAATTATTCCAGGAGGTTATGCGGCTGAGATGCTCAGAAGAAAAGGATTGATGAAAATTTAGTCTCCATTTTCCTTTTTACCAACTATCTTTTCGAACTGTTCTCTGTCTATTGTTTCCACTTTCAGAAGTTTTTCAGCAACTTCATCAAGCATTTTTCTATTTTGTACAATTAGCTGCTCTGCTTTTTCGTAAGCACTGTCAAGAATAAGTTTTATCTCGTTATCGATCCTCTCCTGCATTGCAGGACTTACATTGGTCGGCTCATACCACTGCGGCCTGCCAAATTCATCAACATCATATTGCGACCCCAAGTTAACCGGGCCTAATTTGCTCATGCCAAAATCTACAACCATTGCCCGCGCAAGTCTTGTTGCAACTTCAATGTCATTACTTGCACCGCTGGTCATCTCATTAAAAACTTTTTGCTCCGCTGCTCTCCCTCCCAGCATTGCTGCGATCTTTTGCAGCATCAGGGTCTTGGTTTCATGAGTTCTGTCAGCAGCGGGTGGTATCAGTGTATGACCCAAACTCATTCCTCTTGCCACTATCGAAATACGATGCACCAGATCAGTCTTTGGAAGGAAATGTGTAACGATAGCATGTCCTGCCTCATGATAAGCAGTGATCTTCCTGTCTTCATCGCTTTGAAGTCTCTTTTTCGCAGGACCAAGTTTCACCTTTGTTGCGGCCTCTTCGATCTCACTCATATCAATCTCGTTCTTGTCCTCACGGGCAGCTAATATTGCAGCTTCATTGAGCATATTCTCAAGATCGGCCCCCGAATAGCCAACGGTCCTGTCAGCAACCCTGTCCCAATTTATTCCCTTTTTGAACTTCTTTCCTCTTGCATGAATTTTTAAAATTCCTTTCCTGCCAGTTTTGTCAGGCATGTCAAGCATTACCCTCCTGTCAAATCTTCCGGGCCTTAAAAGTGCCGGATCTAAAAGGTCACCTCTGTTGGTTGCAGCAACGACAACTACATTATCATTTGGATTAAAACCATCCATCTCAACTAAAATTTGGTTAAGTGTCTGCTCTCTTTCGTCATGTCCGCCCATCATCCCCCTGCCCCGCTGTCTTCCGATCGCATCTATCTCGTCAATGAAAATTATCGAAGGAGCTGCAGCCTTTGCATTTTTGAAAAGATCCCTGACACGACTTGCACCAACTCCTACAAGCATTTCCATGAATTCCGACCCTGCCATTGAGAAAAAAGGCACTCCCGCCTCACCAGCAACTGCTTTTGCCAAAAGGGTTTTGCCCACCCCGGCGGGACCAAAGAGTATCACACCCTTCGGAGTCCTGGCACCGATCTTTCGATATTTCCCCGGATGTTTTAAGAAATCAACAATTTCGACCAGCTCCTTTTTCGCGTCATCAACTCCGGCAACATCGTCAAAAGTTACATCCTGTTTACCTTTAGCAAAAAGTCTGGCCCTGCTTCTTCCAAAAGAAAAAATATCCTGAGCACCTTTAGTTTGAGCACGAAATATAAAGAAGAAGAATAGCGCCATCAAACCCAAAGGAAGCACAATACTTAATATTTCTGCGATCGCTTTGGCAAGGGTTTGGTCAGTAACGGTGTAGTTAACTTCCGATGGGTCAATATCATAACTTACCAGAAGCTC
>JAFGPD010000041.1 GCA_016926185.1 Candidatus Woesebacteria bacterium
ACTGAAATTTTAAAAACAAATTCATAGTTTTCTCTAACGACCATCCAAAAACCTAAAGTCAAAAAAGTTGCAGAGTAAAAAGCCCAGAAATGATTGATAAATTTCCCATATGGATTTTAATCAGTTTTTATAATCGTTGAATAAATTAGACCAACGATCAACATCAATGCAACAACAAGCTGAACTCGATAAACCCTGAAAGGGTTTTCCTTTTCATACTTTTTAACAGTTATGGAGAATGGCAGGTTTTTTCCTATAACGCTTGATATAAATGCTGATGCAAAAACCGGAAAAGATACCACATCCAAAACCAAGCTTTTTACAGGATCTCTGAAAGTTATGAAAAACAGTGAAAAGTTAAAGATCAGCATCGGCAAATATACTAGTGCTAAATAAATATTTGTGTTAGCTCTGATGAGTGTTAATCCAAAGAAAAGGAAAGGAATAGGAGCCAGTATGAGCATGAGATCTCTTACTCCTATTAGATAGTAAATTGTTGAAAGAAAATAATGGAATTTTTGTTTGAAAGTCAAAGGGCCGAATAAAAGCTCATTCAAGTATTTGCTATTTGCATCCAAACAGCCTTTGCACCACCTGCGTTGCTGATTGAAATATTCTTTAAGGTTCATTGGGGCTAATCCTAAAGCCAGAACTTCAGGTATAAATACTCCTCTTTTACTGTTTAAGTGAAGTTTTATACTGGTTGCATAGTCTTCGGTAACGAATCTGTTGTCCACTCCACCTGTAGATAAAAGAGCACTTCTTCTTATAGCATAATTGGTGCCGCACAAAAACAATGCGTTGTCGTATGCTTTTGCAGGACAAATATAATCAAAGAAAAATATCTGGTGAGCACCTGCCGCTTTTGCTACCCAGGTGTTTAAATTTTTATATCTTTGCGGACTTTGGACAAAGTCAACTTTTTTATCAATAAAGGGTTTTAAGATCTCTATAAGAAAGTGCTTTTTAGCAGAAAAGTCGGCATCAAAGAAACAATCTATTGTATTATGAGGATCATCCGAGGGGAACGTTTTTATTCCATTATTTATGTTTCCCGCTTTAAAACCAACGTTACTTTCTCTGGCGATGTGATAAACACCGATACTTTCTGCTATATCTCTGATCTCTTCCCAATTATCTTTTTTAGCGCCTTTTCCATCATTTAAAACGATTACCCTAGCCTTGTTGATCGGATTAATCAATGTATTGTAATAATCAGCGGCCTCCTTCGCATGGATTATCGTATCTTTTACAATTTCGGTGGGTTCACCTGCAACAGTAATGAACATGTTTATTTGAAGTTCCCTATTTTTGTTCAATAAACTGTACTTCTTATAATTTCTAGGCCATATAGAATATAAAAAGCCCAGCATAAGAATTATTGTGTGAAGTTCTGCAACGAATAATAAAACTGAAAAAAATGCTAATTTTGGATCAAAGTTAATGTAATATGCACGAAATATTGTGTATATTACTGTAATAACCAATCCATATAATATCACTAGCTTAATGAAAAACTTTTTCTTTTTCGATGCTTTTTGATAATAATCTTGTAACATGTTTTAATATAAAAAAAGCAAGCTGCCCGCTTGCTATAATGGTCAGGTTAATTTAAAAGTATTATATAATAATATAGGATATAATACAACTATAAGATATAATATTGTACCTATATGTTACTTATTTAGTGAAGTTATAAATGCGTTTGTGCTTGAGTTTGAAGAATTTATTCGCCAGTCTGCTTCCTTTAATAGATTGAACCATACTACAGCTTTAACCTTGGAATAATCGTTTTCTAGGCTATTGAACATATTATTAACCCATTTAGCCTTATTACCTCCTTCTTCTGAGCATGCTGTCTCTGAAATAAATATAGGTTTATTATAGGTTTGTGAAACATATAGATATGGGTGTGAAAATATATCACCAAAGTTTTTCCAGCCACCAAAATCAGTACTATTACCAAAATTAAAGCCATCTATACCTATTAGATCTACATAACTGTCACCTGGATAGTAATTACTGACATTTTCTATGCCTGAATAAGGAACATTTTCAGCATTTATGCTCCACATCCACTGAATATTTCTTAGATTATTTGCTCTGGCAAGATCAACAATATATCTATACGCATTAATATAATCAGAAGCTCGATTTCCCCAAGGATACCAATTCCCATTCATTTCATGACCAAATCTTATAATTACTTCTGTATCTAAAGAATTTGTCTTCGTAACAAACTCCAAAAGATAGTTATCCATCCTGCCTTGGATAATATCAGTCAGATAATCCCGGCTTTGGATTAATCCCTTATCAGGGTCCCATGGTTCCCATGCTATTAATATAGTTTTTTTACCTTTTACAGCGTAATCCAGATCTTCCTCAACTATATTCTTATTAAATTCATTACCATACTGCTTAAAAAGTGAAAGAATATCAATCTCAGATCTCAGAATATTTTCCAATGAGTCAATACTTCCATTTTTGTTAGAATAATCATTATCTACTACACCAAATTTTAGCTTGCTATTTTGTATTATCGTTGTTGGATTAACCACTATTAAATTCTCATTATTACTATTATCATCTTCAGCTAATTTGTTATCATGATCTTCTGTTTCAGATTCTAAAACATCTACATCAAATTGCATTTTTTGTGCCTGCGATATATCCGGTTTCTTGGGTCCACGTATAACTAAAATATTTGTTACCGTAAATATTATTAGTAAAAATGTTAATGAAATTAAGTTTCTGAAAAATATTTTACCTTTTAGCTCGTTTATCATATTAGGTCATTTTCGAGAGAGTATAATCCGCGGACTGTTATGTCAATAAGCATTAAAAAGTTCATACACCATTGACCGTACTTGTTTAATAAGTGTATGATTAATTATGTCAAAATTACTTAAGTCGCTGGGCGACAGCAACTTTATGCTGGTACTAGCGGCAGGCACAGTACTAATAGGGATTTTATCCTTCCCATTCTAAAATCCTTCACGTCTTGAATAAAAGATATTAAATGAAGAAGACTTTTATAATTTTACTTTGCGTATTTTTAATATCTTCGCTAGCTATTACATTTTCTTTTTTATTCAACAAGAAGGTTGAAAAAATAAATGTAGAAGTCAGTGACAATATATCCGAAAAAGAAGATGATTATATAAGCATTGAATTTGATGATTTTGAATATTTCGTTCATTACTATATTACAGAAAAACCTGAAGATATATTTTTATATACGAATCTTTACGAAAAACAGCAATCAGTTATCCTTAAAGAAAAAGAAAATTGTAGCCTTTTAATAAGTGGTGGCTTTTATGACAAAGACTACAAACATCTTGGACTTCTATACAAAAACGATGAGATCGTAAGTAAAAGTATACGATCAGATACATTTAACGCATATTTTACTATCGATAATAATTACAAAGTAAAAATATCAAGAGAAGAACCTGAAACCCCCTTGTATTTAGCACTTCAGTCAGGGCCTATGCTTATAGAGCAACGTAAACTTATAAAACTCGATCTCAAAAATGACAAGCACGCAAGACGTGCAATAATAGGATTAACAAACGTTCAGGAAGTGATTTTTATGGCGGTTACTGATTTTCAAACAGGACTGTCCGGGCCGTATCTTGAAGATCTACCTCAAATACTGAAACTGTTCGAAGACTCAATTGGAATAGGTCTTACAGATGCGATCAACTTGGATGGCGGTGGAGCAATGGCTTTTATTACAGAAAAGGTTAAGATAACCGAAAATCAAGTGATCGGTAGTTTCTTCTGTATTAAATAAAATTTGAATTAATAAGCTTCTCAAAATCCTTTTTATATTTTTCAACTGTAGTAATTCCCCCATGTCCGGGGTAAATTATTGTATCTTCCGGTAGATCTAATATTTTTTCAATTGAGTCTTTGAGATCAGACCTGCTTGAATATGAGAAATCATATCGACCAACCCCTCCTCCGGAAAACATAAGATCCCCAACAAAAACAGATGAATCCTCTTTAAAATAAAAAGATATCGATCCAGGAGTATGTCCAGGTGTTTCAATAACCTCAAATTTAAAACCGAATAAATTGACCTTACCATGATTAATATACTGATCGATCTCCGGTACGAGATCGCTATTTATCCCAAGAAAGTGTTTTGAAGAAGTTTTCATATTTTTAATTATCTCTTTATCCTTTTTGCTTGCGATAAATGGGATCCGCAGTGTTAACTGAAGATCAAAAACTGCCATAATATGATCAAAGTGGCCATGCGTGGCGATCATTGCTCTTGGTCTCACCTGCTCATCAGACAATTTGGTTTTTAGAAAATGGGGATCATCCCCTGGATCTACGATAAGACATTTTTCGTCTTTTATCAAAAAATAACAATTGGCATTAAGCTGTCCTACACTATATGTTCTGATCACCATAAATAAACTCCTTTCAATAGTTTTTCTCTGACTAATTCGTCTTTTTCAAAAAGAAGAGACACTACATCTATTCTTAGCTTATAGTATTTCAACTTATTTTTTTTAAGATAAATTTGCCCCGTTTTTTTTATCTTTTCAAGTTTTTTTAATGTTACTGATTCTTCAGGCATACCAAATCTTTTTGATCTTCTGAGCTTAACTTCTACAAAAACCAAAGTATCGTTATCTTCAGCAATTAGATCGATCTCGCCTAATCTTGTATAAAAATTATATTCCAGTATCTTATAACCTTTTTCTTGAAGGATTATTCCAGCATATTTTTCTCCTTTAAAACCAATAGAACGTGTATCTTTTGAAATTTTAGGCATATCTTAGGATTAATTATACCTACTTTTTTGAAGATTTTTTCTTTGAGGTTTTGGTTTTTTTATTGCTGTTTACCTTTTTGGAAGATTCCAAAGCTTCAACTTTCTTGTTTTTGTTTTTCGCCTTTTTGTATATCTTTTCAGTTTCTTTCTTTGATTTATCTCTAAGATAATATAATTTAGCTCTTTTTACGCCCCTAACACCTTCTCTTACTACTTCGATTTTAACTAAATTGGGGGATTGGATGGGGAATATCCTTTCTATTCCGATCTTTTGTGCACCAATTCTTCTTACTGTGAAGGTCTTTCCCTCTTCTCGGCCTTTAATAGCAATAACAATACCATTAAAAACCTGTGTTCTTTCCTTCTCACCTTCTTTAACAAGATAACTTACCTTGACATTGTCACCAACGCCAAATTTTACATCTTTATGTTTGGTTATTATTGCCATATCAGATCATTTAAACTTGTGCATGATAAATATTTAGATATTGCCTGCACAGAAGAGTATTTTACATCATTTGCTTTTTTCTCACAAGCAAATTGAATATTTCTAAGCAAAGACATCAGTTTTTCATACTAGATAAAACGATAGCAATATCACTGGCAAACGACTTGGACCAATTCACTTTCTGCTTAAGACCAATATCCTTCCCGTTACTCATAAAACTAAGTATCACTTTCTTATCCCCGGGGTTTTCATTTATAAGCCTTCTCAGTTCATGAAGCTGCTCTTTTGATGTTCCTGTTGGAATAGTGATATGCAAAGATTCACTTTTTTCTATTGTATCCTTTGTCTCGACTGAATCTACTAATATCGATGGTTTTTCATCACGATTATCCACCTTACCTGAAATTAACAGAGGGTTATTATTTATCCATGCATCTTTTGTTTTATTAAATATACTGGGGAATACTACAAGATCGATCGTCCCAGTATCGTCTTCAACCTTAACAAACGCCATCTCTTTACCTGAATTTTTGGTAATGATTATCCTTACCTCGGTAACTACCGATGCGAGTTTTACATTTTGATCTAGATTAGCGTTTGCAGAGATCTCAAATATTTTATGTGTCGATGACATTATAAGTGGTCTTATGAGTTCGTCAACAGGTTTAGCTGAAAGTGAAAAACCTAATAGCTGTCTTTCAAATACTTGCAGTTCATCGTTTGTGAATTCATCTTTATTATCAATGACCCGCAGATCATTTACCTTTTCTACATCGCTTTGTGCGAAAAGAGCCTGCTGATCTTTATTTTCCTTCGAACGCTGAACTTTATTACGAATATCATCCATTGATTCAAGAAGTGATGCTCTGTTTCCAAATTTGTCAAAAGCCCCTACTTTCACCAAACTTTCCAGGACCCTTTTGTTTACTTTTCTTCCATCTACCCTTTTAAGGAAATCTGTAAAGGAAACGAATCTATTTTCTTTACGATCACTAATAATTGCTTCAATTGCCGCTTTACCGACATTTTTAATAGCACCCAATCCGAACCTTATCGCTTTACCAAAATTTTCATCATTGTGACTCACAATAGCAAAACCAGTTAAACTTTCGTTTATATCAGGCGGCAAAACCACTATTCCCATTCTTTTACATTCGTGAACTGCAGCAGATATTTTGTCTGTGTCGTTGCTCTCAGCTGTCAAAAGTGCACACATATATTCAACAGGATAGTTTGCTTTCATATAAGCCGTTTGGTAACTTACCATTCCATAACTTGCAGCATGTGCCTTGTTAAATCCATAACCCTGGAAAGGTTCGAAAAGCTTCCATAAACCTTCTGCCTCATCTTTGCTCATCTTTGAATGCTTCTGACATCCTTCAACAAACTTGATGTGTTGTTTTGCCATCTCTTCAGGGATCTTTTTGCCGACGGCTTTTCTAAATTTATCAACCTCTTCCCAGTTATATCCTGCAAGCTCCAATGCTGTATACAACAGATCGTCCTGATATACTAAAACACCGAGGGATTTATCAAGATATTTTTCCATCTTAGGATGGTAATATTCAATTTCTTTCTTTCCGTGTTTGCGTGCAATATATTCATCAATATTTGCCATCGGTCCGGGCCTGAATAGCGCTATCATGATCATGATATCCTCGATGCTTTCTGGTTTTAGATCAACCAAATATCTGGTCATACCCGCTCCTGAAAGCTGAAATGTTCCCATCGTATCTCCCTTTGATAGCATCTCAAATGTTTTTTTATCATCAATGGGGATATCAGAAAGATCTATCTTTTTTCCTGTAGTTTTCTCAACCCACACTACCGATCCTCTTAAAATAGATAAATTCCTTATTCCCAACACATCCAATTTCACCAGACCAACATCTTCACAAGCATGCATTTCATATTGAGAAATAATCGAATCACCCGATGGGTCTAGTTGAGTGGGAGTAAAATCATTCAATTTAGTCGGGCTTATGACAACACCTGCTGCATGTATTGAAATGTGTCTTGCATTCCCTTCAATTTGTCTGGCAAGATCAATAATTTTTTTAGCGTCCTCGTCACTATCATATAAGGATCTCAGATCAGGACTTTCATCTAAGGCTCTCTCTATTGTCATAGGAAAACCCTGGGAACCTTGGGGAATTAATTTCGCGATCTGATCTCCAGTTGAATAAGGGTATCCCAGAACACGTGCGACATCTCTGACACTTCCTCTTGCAAGCATTCTTCCAAAAGTGCATATTTGCGCAACTTTTTCTCTACCGTACCTATCTCTTAGATAATTTATCATGTCATCCCTTTTATCATCTGATATATCCATATCTATATCAGGAGCCGATGGTCTAAAGGGATTCAAAAATCTTTCAAAGGGAAGAAGATATTTAAGGGGGTCTACTGACGTTATCCCCAAACTATATGATACTATCGATCCGGCGGCTGATCCTCTTGTGTTTATTGGAACGTTATTATCTCTTGCCCACTGAGCCATATCACGATAGATCAAAAAATATGGTGCATATCCTTTTTTGATGATCACATCCAACTCGTATGCAACTCTTTTTTTAACTTCATCTGTAACCTTTTTATATTTCGTTTTGACTCCCTTGACGATCTCTTTCTTAAGATAATCTTCAGCTGTAACACCCTTTGGCATTTCAACTTTTGGAAAGTACCAATCACCAAGCTTGATTTCTACATCGCATTTCTTTGAAATTTCCGCTGTGTTTTCTATGACCTCAGGATAGTCGCTGAAAAGCTCCTCCATTTCTTCACCGCTTTTTAAATAGAAACTTGGTGTGTCAATGTATCTCATTCTTTTAAGGTCGGACACATTCTTTCCAGTACCTATGCAAACAAGTGCATCTTGAGCCCTTGCATCTTCTTTTTTAATATAATGGACATCATTTGTAGCGATCATCGGTATACCCATTTCCCTGCTCAACTTCAACAGTCCTTCTTCAATCTTTTTTTGATTATCTGCCATATTCAAAAGATCCCTTCTAATTTGATCAGTATCTGATTTTTGTGCAAAACCTTTGAAATCATGTCTCTGTAACTCAAGATAGTAATCATCCTTAAAAACATCCAGAAACCACTTTGCAGCTTTCTGTGCCTCCTTGTAATCATCTTCTATCAGTCGCTGTGGCACTTCACCCTGAGCACAGGCAGAAGTGCAAATTAAACCCTCTGAGTACTTTTCTAAAGTATATTTGTCGAATCTCGGACGATAATAGTAACCTTCCAGATGAGCAATAGAGGTCAACGTCATCAAATTCTGGTAACCTATCTTATTCTTTGCAATTAATATCAAATGATTTGTCTTTGAACCTTTCATCTTTTTTTTGATCCTATGGTCGCTGTTAACAATATAAGACTCCATGCCAATCAAGGGTTTGATGTTATCCTTAAGTGCTTTTTTGTAAAATTCAATCACACCATACATGACTCCATGGTCAGTTATTGCGATACTGTCCATTTTGAGTTCTTTTACACGATCAAGAAGATCGTTGACCTTACTCAAACCATCCAATAAAGAATATTCTGTATGAACGTGAAGATGTACAAAGTTACTATTCATAACAACTCAATTATATATTAGTTTATTTCGAGAAAGTAAAACCTCTTTTAATGAACAATTTTGCATGGTTGTTTAGAAAATATGCCAAAAAAAGAAACATCATAGATATCATAAAAATAAGCATTTTAATCCCGAATATTTCTGTGATTGTTCCGAATAATATAATTGGGAAAATTGTTACAATAACTGAAAGGAACTGATAATTGCCGAAAACTCTTCCCATTAATTTATCAGGGATGCTTTCTTGAAGATAAGTCTGAACAGGAATAAGTGCTGTCACATAAGCGTCACCTAAAATGTATATTGTAAAAAAACTTATGATGACTTTTAAGGTAATATTCAGTTGTGGGATCAAAAATATCATTATGAACATTGAAAGGGTCATTAATATAAAAGAATTTTTTAATAACCTCACTTTTCTATAGCCTTTTTTCAAAAACCTGGGAACAACAAATGCTCCCGTCCCGGCTCCCAACGCTGCAGGAAGCGCTATTAGGATACCAATGTATTCAAAAGGAATATCAAATACTTCCTTGGCGAAAGCTGGAATATTGACAACTGTAACAGTCAGAGAGGTGTTCAATGAAAGTAGTAAGATCAAAGGAGCCAGAATATAATTGTTATTTTTTATAAATTTATATCCTTCCCATATTGCCAAAAAAAAATCAGAGATCATGTCTTCAATATTTTTGTTTTTGGTGTTATTACGTTTCATTACAGGTAATTTTGTTGTTGAAAAAAACGCTAAAACTAAAAAGATTGAACAAAGGATCAATGTTTTAGAAAATCCTAGAATTTTTATTAAAAATCCTGCAAAACCAAAACCAATCAACATTGCTGCTTGCTGCGTGATAAAGAAAAGACTATTTGCACTTGGAAGGAATTCTTTGCTTAATAAATGCGGTAAACTTGCCATTTCAGCTGGGTCATTGAATTGATTAAATATCGAGTATATTACTGCAACACCATATGAAATGTAAGCATTCTTAGAAAATATCAAAGCATAGACAAAAACCACTAAAGCCTGAAATAAATTTGTTAAACCCAATACCTTTTTTCTATCAAAGATATCAACGCTTGCAGCCCCAAACGGTCCAATAATAAGTGCAGGAAGCGCATATGAGACCCAAAGCATTGAGGTTGCAAGTGTAGATCTGGTTTCTTTATAAATGTTAAAAAGAAGCGTGAAATTAAGGATATTTATAGTAATATTAGAAAATATCTGGGACAGCCACAAATATATAAACTTTTTATTTTTAAAAAGAGATTTGTAATCGGACATATATTATTTTAGCCTGTCTTTGAGAAGTTGTATCGTTTTTTTCGGGTCAGCTTTTCCTTTACTTATTGCCATCACTGTACCCATAAGCGCAGAAATAGCCTGAATTTTCCCCGACTTATAGTCAGAAACTGCTTTTTTGTTTTGTTGGATCGCTTTTTCCACCAGATCCTCAAGTTCTCCTTCGTTTTTGATGATACTCTGTTTTTTGCTGAGAATATCTTTAGTGACTTTTCCAACAATTGCTTTTTGCGGTTGTAACTTTTTGTTAATAATTTCTTCAACTATAACCTGAGGACTTAGTTTTTCATTTTGCTTTTTTGAATATTTTATTTCTTTTATTGTATATTCCGCTAAATGAATATCTTCCAAAATTATGTCAATAAACTGTTCGGGAACATTAAATTCTATAAGAATGTTCTCATAATCATCAGGTAAATTGGGCATTTTTGCAGAAAGCTCTTCAATATAGGTTTTTGTAAAATGAATTGGAGGGATATCCGGCTCGGGAAAGTAACGATAATCTGCGGAAGTTTCCTTTACTCTTTGGCTAACTGTAATATTTTTATTTTCATCCCATCCTCTGGTTTCTTGTATTGGCATTTCACCTTTAGCGATTAGCTTGTTTTGCCTTTCTAGTTCATATTCAATAGCTTTTTTAAGATAATTGAATGAGTTAAGATTTTTTACCTCAACTTTATAACCCAAATCTATTCCCCATGAAACATTTGCCTCAAGTCTCATCGAACCTTTTTCCATATCGCAATCTGAAATATCCAAATATCTTGCGATCCTTCTTATTTTTTTAGCAAATTGTTTGGCCTGATCAGCACTTTCAATATCAGGTTCAGTAACAATTTCCATAAGTGGTACTCCGCTGCGATTAAAATCTACAAGAGAGACTTCTTTGTCTTTGATCTTTTTGTGCTGAAGCTTTCCTGTATCCTCTTCAAGATGGACTCTTGTTATATTGATATTTTTGTCACCTACTTTTACATATCCGCCTTCACAAAAAGGTATATCATACTGACTTATCTGATAACCTTTTGGCAGATCAGGATAAAAATAATGTTTTCTGTCAAATTTAGAATAATGGTTTATTCTTGAATTTAGCGCTTTGCCGAAAAGGATCGTCCATTCAATTGCTTTTTTATTAGGTACAGGAAGAGCACCAGGCAATCCCAAACAGACCGGACAGGTAAGGCTGTTTGCCTTTTTTCCAAAATGGTCTGCGCTGCATGCACAAAACATCTTTGACTTTGTTCTCAGTTCAATATGTATCTCGAGGCCTATTGTTGGTTTCAACTTTGTCTTTTTGCTTATATCCATATATTTTTAAATTTCCATAGTTTAGAACAATTTGCTAAAAAAATAATTTATATCTATTGATCCCTCTCACCAAACACCATACACTAATCACTATCCACTATTATTTGGTAATCTCTTGTGCCATTCTGTTAGGCTCTGATATTTCTCTGCCAGATCAAAAAGTGAATCCTCTGACCACCGGGGTCCTACTATCTGAAATCCAATAGGTAAGTTTTCTTTAGAAAATCCACCAGGCAATGCGATTGTCGGAAGACCAGACAGGCTTATCGCAGAAAGATACAGATCCACCAAATATAATTGAAGGGGATTCTTTGACATCTGTCCAATTTTGAAAGGTAAAATCGACGATACAGGAGATATCAATGCATCCACTTTTTCAAAAGACCTTTTAAAATCATTGATTATCAAAGTCCTAACTCTGGCCGCCTTATCGTAATATTTATCCGCATAACCCTCTGATGATGTGAAAGTACCCAGCATTATCCTTCTTTTGGCCTCAGCCCCAAAATATTCCCTGCCATTGCCAAAACGAACTCCATCATATCTTGCTAAGTTACTTGAGGTTTCAACAGGCGCGATAATGTAATATACTGCAACCCCAAGCTCTGCATTTGGAAGAGATATTTCTTCCACTTTATAACCCGCGTTTATAATTAATTTCACGGCTTCCTTAAAAGTCCTTTGAATCTCTGGATCATTACCTTTTCCTGCAAATTCTTTAATAATTCCTATCTTTTTAACACCTTTTGCTTTTATATCTCTTTTTTTACTTTTTGTGTTGCTATCAAAGTTATCTTTTATAAATACCTTATTAAAATATTTCCTTAAAGTTTTCGCTGAACTTGACATAAGACTTGGACAGTCAAGACTGCTTCCGAATGCAATGACACCATACCTGCTCAATCCTCCATAACTGGGTTTTATACTAGTAACATTGCAAAAGCTTGCAGGAAGTCTTATCGAACCTCCTGTATCTGTGCCAGTTGCAACTTCAACCTGACCTGTAGAAACTACCGCAGCACTTCCACTGGAAGAGCCGCCCGCCACTAATTTTTTATCCCATGGATTTAGGGTCGGTCCGTAATCGCTATTTTCACCACTGGCACCATGTCCCCATGCGTCATTATTTAATTTGTATCTGGTTTTGTGCCCCGCTTTTTCCAAAAGCTCTACTACCGTTGAAGAGTAATGTGCTATATAACCATCTAAAACATGTGATGCTGCCGTTGTTTCCACATCTTCTGTCATAAAAAGGTCTTTATGACCAACAGTTCCTTTTTCGTAAACCTCAGTGAGAATTGCATTATATTCATCGATCTTTTTCCTATCGATATTTTTTCTATCTTTGGAAGTCTTTTTAGAAAAAACATGGTCTGCCACAAAATAATCACCGTTTATTTTTTTTGCCTGAGATAGTGCTTTTTTAGAGCTGAAGGACTTACCGACCTTATCTTCCCGAAAAACATTTTCCAGCCCGTCGATCACTTGGTAGGTTGGTTCAATACCTTCTGTATCTACCTCGTCAAGTTTTTCAAAATATTCCAATACTGCACCAAGTTGTTTTGTGAATAACTTCACTTCTTTATCACTCAAACTAAGACGTGCTAAGTTAGCAATATGGCGCACTTTTTCTTCGTTTATTGTTTTTGCCATTTTTCTTTGGACTATGCCATATTGTACGATATCGGATATATTCCTTCCAGTTAGATCATAAAGCAGCCAAAAATATTTCAGCCACTTTTCATTTATATTATTTTATCTTAATATTTAATAGTGAAAGAACTCGTCAAAAATAAGGAAAAGCAGATAGTTGCTTTTTATATAATGTATTTTGGGTGGTTATTTACATTGACGACATTGACAGTAGATGTAAAGCTTCAAAACTATTTTGCACTGGCAATAGTGATATTTTATTTTGTTTTTATTCGTGATTTCTGGGACCCTCTTTGGTTCATTCTATTTGCATTCATAGGTATTTCTAATCGTTTATCAGCGACAGGATCAATATTTAGTTTCAATTTTAATCTCAGCAGAATTAGCGAAATACCGATCTGGCTTCCGCTTTCCTGGGGTACTACAGCAGTTGCGTTAAAGAAGTTCTATAAACTTGTCAATCAAAAGATAGGCAACTAACTTAATATCTTTGTTTTTATCTCTAATTCACCTTTTTTATCGGTGTTGATACTTACACTGTCACCATCGCTCAGTTCCCCCTCTATTATCTGAAAAGCTATCTCATCCAATATTTCGTTATTTATAAGTCTTTTGAGGGGTCTTGCGCCATAAACAGGATCGTATCCTTTTTCTGTTAGATAATTCTTTGCTTGCTCTTCTACGATCAACGAAATGCCTTGTTCTGCAAGACGCTGTCTCAATTTTTCTATCTGAATTTCAATGATTTCCCTAAGCACCTCTGGTGATAATGATCTGTAAATAACTATAGAGTCGATCCTGTTCAGAAATTCCGGCTTAAATGTGTGATGTAAAAGTCTTTGTATCTCCTCATCCAGTTCCTTGTCCTTTTTTCCCTTTTTCTCCATGATCTTATCGCTGCCGAGGTTACTTGTCATAATTATGATGGTATTTTTAAAGTCCACCACTCTTCCCTTGCCATCGGTAAGCCTTCCGTCATCAAAGACCTGTAAAAGTAAGTTAAATATGTTTGGATGTGCTTTTTCAATCTCATCCAAAAGAATGACACTGTAAGGCTTTCTTCTAACAGCTTCCGTAAGTTGACCTCCTTCTTCAAACCCTACATACCCAGGAGGAGAGCCAATAAGTCTTGCAACCGAGTGTTCTTCCTGAAATTCACTCAGATCAATACGGATCACGGCGTCTTCGCTTCCCATCATAAACTCAGCAAGTGCTTTTGCTGTTTCAGTTTTCCCTACACCGGTTGGTCCCAAAAACAAAAATGTCCCGATAGGCCCTCCAGCTTCTGCAACCCCAGCTCTATTTCTTCTGATCGCTTTTGCTATGGCCTCCAATCCCTCATCCTGACCAACAATTCTTTTTTTCAGTTCATCTTCTAGGTGGATCAGCCTTTCAGCCTCACTTGAAAGAAGTTTATTTACAGGTATACCTGTCCATCTGGAAACAACATTTGCAATATCTTCCTCGTGAACCTCTTCTCTAAGTAATCTATCCTGCTCGGGAATGCTTTTCCATTTTTTCTCCTCTTCCTTGACCTTCTCCTGAAGTTTTGGCAGCTTTCCGTATTTTATTTCTGCTGCCTTTTCAAGTTCTACATCCCGTTCTGCTTTTTCTAGCTCAACTTTCAGCTCATCCAGTTTTGCCCTATGTTTTTGTAGGTTTTTAATAATATTTCTCTGATGCTCCCATTTATCCTCAAGCTCTTTGACTTCATTTTTCAGATCTTTCAACCTCAGCTTTATATCTTCTCTTTTTTCTTTGGAAGCCTTGCTTTTCTCTCTTTTTAGTCCGGCCAGTTCAATCTCAAGTTGCGTGATCTTTCTTTTCTTCATATCCAACGAGTATGGCATGCTTTCCGTTTCAATCTTTAACGCACTTGTCGCCTCGTCTACAAGATCTATCGCTTTGTCCGGCAAGAATCTATCTGTAATATATCTATCTGAGAGCTTCGCAGCAGCGATCACCGCATCATCTGTGATCTTAATTCCATGATGAACTTCATATTTTTCTTTTATGCCTCTCAATATTGCCACTGTATCTTCCACACTCGGTTCATCAATAAAGACCGGCTGGAACCTTCTTTCCAGTGCTGAATCTTTCTCAATATATTTTCTGTACTCATCAATTGTGGTTGCACCAATAACCCTAAGCAGCCCCTTGGCAAGAGGGGGTTTGAGCATATTAGATGCATCTACCGCTCCTTCTGCACTTCCTGCACCCACTATGGTATGCAGCTCGTCGATGAAAAGAATATATTTACCCGCTCCTTCTTCAACTTCTTTAATAATATTTTTAAGTCTCTCCTCGAATTCTCCCCTGAATTTACTTCCTGCCAGTATTGAGGCTATGTCCAATACCAAAAGTCTTTTATCCTTTAAAGAATCCGGAACGTCGCCGGAAGCTATTCTTTGGGCCATTCCTTCTGCTATGGCAGTTTTCCCAACGCCCGGATCTCCGATGAGGACGGGATTGTTTTTCGTACGCCTTGAAAGGATCTGCATCACCCTTCTTATTTCGGTGTCTCTACCAATAACAGGATCAAGTCTACCCTCTTCAGCCTGTTTAGTCAGATCTTTGGTATATTTAGGTAAAAAGGGACCCTTTTCCTGCGGTGTATCTAGGATTATTCTTGGCGTGTTCTTATCATCATCCATATATACTTATTAAACACCATTAGCACTCGGTAGTCAAGACTGCTAACACATAGTTGTGTACTTATAAGTTTAAGTCATCCTTGAAAGAGCAGCAATTCTTTCTTCAACCGGAGGATGTGTATTAAACAAACTTGCAAACCTTGCCCTGGCATCACCGATCTTACCCTTGAAGGGATCTGCAATATATAGATGTGCAGTAGCTTTATTGGCAACCTCAAGAGGTTCTGTGTCATTGGCAATCTTTTGCAGTGCTGAGATCAATCCATTGGGTTGCCTTGTAATAGCAACAGAAGATGCATCTGCCAAAAATTCTCTGCGCCTGCTTATCGCAAACTGAATAAGCTTGGCAATGATCGGAGACAGCAACGCAAATAAAATTCCTAACACAAGCACAATCGTTCCTGCACTCCCCGATTTACTATCTCTTTTACCACGAAACCTTGCTCTTAAAAAAAGATCTCCCAAAAGCGCAAGTGAGCCAACCAATACAGCAACTACGCTCATTAACCTTACATCATAATTTTTGATATGACCCATCTCATGAGCGATCACTCCTTCAAGTTCCGTTCTAGTTAATTTTGAAAGAAGTCCGGTGGTGGCTACAATTACTGCATGGTCAGGGTCTCTGCCTGTTGCAAATGCATTGGGGGCACTATCTTCAATGATATAAAGTTTTGGCTTAGGTAAACCGGTAGCAATTGCTAAATTCTCGGCTACCGTATAAAAATCAAAATATCTTTCTCTATCAGCTTCTTTAGCCTGTGATATGCTCAAAACGATCTTGTCAGAGTAATAATAACTTGCAAAACTAGTTACTCCTGATATGATCAAAGCTAGACCTGCAATACCAAAACCTCCCGGTTCATATCCAAAATAATAAGAAAAAGCGCTGGAAATATAATATATTGCCAGACTGACAAATATAAAAAATCCAATAACAACAATTGCTGATTTTGTTTTATTTTTAGAGGTTGCTTCGTAAATATTTTCCACAGTGTCCTCCCGAAGCCTTGGCAAAAGAGGATATTACCTGCAATCACCAAAGCAATATTTATATAAATACTCGCTTATAAGCGTTTTTATAAGCTCAATATCAAATAATAAGGTAAATTTTATTGATCTAATATCCTAATATCTTTATTCAAGATCCACCTTCGGTGCTTTCAGCTCATCACTTCCCACCTCAATATGCTCACCCTTTTCTGGCGTGATCAATCCTTTCATTTTAGGGAATTTGAAAATTGATGCAACAATATTTGAAGGTATAGTTTCTCTTTTTACGTTATAATCGGCTGTAAGATCGATAACAAGTCTTCTTGAATACATAACTTTATCCGATGTGTCCCTCAGCTCATCCATCAATTTTGTCACAACTCCATCTGCTTTGAGTTCGGGATTATCTTCAACCACAACCTTAATAGATGGTAGGATCGATGCTAGTTGACTACCTGCATCAGCCATCTTTTGCACATCACCGCTTTTTACAGCACTGGCGATCTGCTTTCTGGCATCGGTAAGGTCTTTAAAGATCTTACTTTCGTGTTTTAGATAACCTTTAGTTGAACTCTCTAGATTAGGTATAAGATCGGCCTGCCTTTTGAGCTGATTCCCTATCTCTTGAATAGCAGCATCTATCCTAACTTTCGCTGATTTGAAAAAGTTAAATGTAGATATCAACCATCCACCTATAACAACAGCTAATACTAATATTATTAATAACCACATAAATTTATCACCTCCCCCCGAAGAGATATGCTCTATGAGCTATCTCATGGGGCCACGTTAGATGTCAAAAACTATCTAACTGTGGCTCGCTAAGTAATATTGTAACCTATTTTTCAAGTATCTTTTACCCCAAGACGATTTTAGATATTTTTCTCTGTGTAGTGCGTCCTTTTTGTTCAATGACATTTCAAAATAAATCAATTTATAAGGTCTTCTGTTTTTTGTAGATTTTACAGAACCAGTATTATGTTTTATAAGTCTTTCCTTAATATTGTCCGTAAATCCCGTATAAAAATGTTTATCTTTTTCACTTTGCAATACGTAAATATAGAAAATTTTTAAATTAAGATTCTAATTTATTTAATATCACATATCATCTCTGTAAATTCATTTAGAGATGTTGTATTAATTATGTCATTTATTGTTGCCCAACCCCTCCTTGCAACATAAACGGCATATTTCATATTATCCATATGGGTCACATAATGAGCATCTGTACCCATGGTAAGCTTTACTCCTTTTTCCACTGCTTCTTTTACCAGAAAGTCGGGAAGATCAAGACGCATTGGGTCAGCATTTATCTCTATCCATTTTTTATTATCCAAAGAGAACTGAAATATTTTATCCCAATCAAGCTCAATTGATTCTCTTTCATTTATTTTCCTTGCGGTGGGATGAGCAAATATTTTGGCCTTAGGATGTGAAAATGCTTTTAAGACCCTATCGGTCATTTTATTTTTGTTGTAGCTGAAACTTGAGTGAATCGAGATCAGTGCAAAATCAAGCAATTCCAAAGCACTATCAGGCACAGGTAGACTTCCATCTGGAAGAATATCTATTTCAAGTGAGTTAAATACTTTTTTGCAACTTCCACTGCTGACTTTTAATTTATCATTTAACTCATCCACAAGATCTTTTTTATTTCTTAAAATTTTTAAAAAGTCCTTATCATCGTGTCCTTTTTGGCTGGGATTATGTTCTGTAAAGGCAACATACTCATAATCTAGCTCATCTGCCTTTTTCACAATATCTTCCATAGTGGACTGCCCAAGATCGTGACTTGTTTCTATATCAAAATCCGAATGGATCTGAAGGTCAGCTTTTATGTCTTTTATCTCAATCAAATTCGGAAGCATATTTTCTTTAGCTGCTTTTATTTCACCTCTGTCTTCTCTCAATTCAGGTGGAATCCACTCCATACCTAAGTATTCGTAAAAATCATTTTCACTTTTGAATTTTATTAATTTTGAATTCTTATCTTTCTTTTTGCTTTCTGATTTTTGCTTTTTGATTTCCCTTATACCATACTCACTTAAGCTAAGATCTTTTTTCTGTGCATATTCTCTTAATGCAATATTGTGGTGTTTACTTCCGGTAAAGTGCTGTAAAAGTGCACCATAACTATCAATATCGCTCACTTTGAGGTCAACTTGTTTATCTCCCGGCAGGATAATCGACGCCGAAGCTTCTCCTTTTCCCAAAACTCTATTTGCATTTTTATATTCTGTGAAATACTGCAGGGTTTGTTGTTTATTTTTTGTTGCTACAGAGATATCGATATCCCCAACAGTTGAACTTTTTCTCCGAAGACTACCCAAAACATCAGCTTTCACAGTATTTTTATCCTTTTTCATATATTCTATCAACTCGTTTGCCTTTTCTTCAGCATAATTTAGTAGCATCCTATTTTCCCTACCTTCAACCTCTTTAATTGATTGAATTATTGATCTTTCGCTATCCTCACCAAAACCATCTAGTTCTCTTATTCGCCCTTTTTCAGCTTTTTTCAATAGATCCTCTAAAGGTTTTTTGTCACTAATTTTCAATTCTTCTGCCAATTTAATTGCGGTTTTTGGACCTATTCCGGAAACTTCGATCATCTTAAAAACCGATCTTGGAATATCTTTCAATACTTCCTCGAAATGTTTTGATCTGCCTTTTGTAAAAATCTCACCTAAATGACTTTCTATACTTTTACCGATACCTGAAACATCATCCAGTTTTCCCTCATCCCACAGATCCTTGGCTTCACTGCTTAAGTGTTCCACCGCTGTTGCAGCATTTTCGTAAGCTATTATCCTGAATCTGTTTTTATCTGCGTCTTTGATTTCGTATGATGCGGCAATTGCTTTTAGAAGATCAGCAATTTGTGTATTACGCAAGTTTTTATCCATTTCCATATTTAAATTATATACTACTATTTATTGTTTAAGATATTTTTTTACGTTATAATTCATAAGGTTTAAATTATTTTTGGGGTAGTAGCTCAGATGGATAGAGCGTCCGCCTGTCACGCGGAAGGTCGCGAGTTCGAGTCTCGTCTACCCCGCCCATTTTGACGATACTCCGGCTTCAGTAGTACGTCATAGGGTTGTTTGAAGCTAAATCTGAGGTTTTTATCCTCTAACAAGA
>JAFGPD010000001.1 GCA_016926185.1 Candidatus Woesebacteria bacterium
GTTTGGTGTTTGGTGTTTGGTGTTTGGTGTTTGGTGTTTGGTGTTTGGTGTTTGGTGTTTGGTGTTTGGTGTTTGGTGTTTGGTGTTAAATTATAAGCATTGCCTGACAGCACGTAATAATTCATATTTTGTTTGAAAACTCCCTTCTGAATGACAATAATATTGCACTCCGGGAGTGCAATATAGGAAAAAAAAGTACCGACAGAAATTCGGTCTTGAAAATGATAAAACACTCATATCAGTTTTGAGATATGGATGAGTTTTGCGAGTACATTTATGTGTAAAAAAGCACTTTAAACCTGCCTGCAATACATACACATATCTTTACAGAAGTAGTATTCCCAACTTCTCATAGAGTATTGTTATTGACTATTTTTTTGAAGGTGTTTTTGTTTGCTTTCTTGATTAAACAGGAAAGCTATAATATTTTTTTACAAGCTTAGAATGAGGAAGAAAATATCACTTGCTTCGCATTAATCCACTAACGGTACTTTCCAGAATGCTTGTCGGGTCAAAAATAGAATCCCTATCCTCAAACGACTGCCCCGACAAAGATCTTAAAGTTCCTGAAACAGTTGCAGCGTTCACTTCTACAACCCGCCCAAACATATCGCTGACAAGAATATTTCTGAGCATTATTCCACTTGCTACCATCGCAATAAAAAGTACCATCGATTGAGCAAATCGCCTGTATAGAGCCTGTCTTCCTCCATGATTGGCATACCAGATCAGCTGAATGCCTGAAAAAAGTCCCTCCTCTTGGGGTGTAAGTCCCCTAGTATCACAATTCGGAAAACCATTCGGCAGGTTTTCCCACGAAGGATCAGGATAATTGAAGCTATTAATGAACGCTTTTAATTCTTTTACTTGAACATCTCTGGACATACTAAGTATTTTCAATCTAGCACACTTTTTGATAAATATCTATGTGTTTTTGGGGCTAGTTAGGACTGGTCAGGACCTTTTTCATGATAAAATCTATGTTTAGAATCCAAAATCTGGAAGTTTTGGTTTAGATTTCTAACAATAGTACTCAATATTTTACTTATCTTAACCGCTTAACCTTCCGTTTTTTTGAATTTTCTATTATCAAAAACTTTATAATTCCTTTTGAAACAAGAAATTGGTTTTTCACCTCTGATAATGAATCCAAAATGTTATATTAATATATTAAGCCTATAATTGTATATAAATTGTTTTAGTTATATATACTATTTTATGCAATTAATTCCTTATCTTGGTTAGTTATAAACTAATATTTTTTACTCAATTCTTAAATTTTCCACACTCATATTTTATATTGCAACGTATTATAGTAAATAGTGTAATAATAAAAGTTTTTTAAGATATCTTATTAAAAATTAAGATTGAAACCATTAAATATATTATGTACTCCTTGCAAGTATAGATAAATCATCATAAGAATTTGGTTTATCTAGCCTCGAATCCTTTATTTTTAGAATATTTTATCTTTTAGGTTATGTTGAATATATTTTTGATAATTTAGTAATTTTTTAGCTTTAAAGGTTAATCCTTACAAGATATTTTAAGTTAATGAAACTTGATACTGAGCCTAAAAATAATACTTGAAATATTTATCCTTACAAGCTAATGTTATATTATGCCTGTCCATAATTCCCATAGTAAAACTAATAAAAATACAGATCCATACATTCATATTTACAATTCAGTCGTTGAGAAAAGGGATCTTTTCCATGATGATCAGGATCACAAAACATTTGTTAATTTCTTGCGTGAATATTTAACACCGCCGGAAAAACCTGAAGATCTTAAAGTGAGTTTTTCTGTAAATGGCCGAGTTTGCAAAGGGGTGCCTCATCAACCAAAGAACTATTTCGGTAAAATCGAACTAATAGCCTACAGCTTACAGAAAGATCACTTCCATTTGGTTGTCAAAGAAAAGGTCAAGGGATCATTGGGGAAATTCATGAGATCACTTTGCACCCGGTACGTCATCTACTATAACAAAAAGTACCACCGCTCCGGTTCCCTATTTAGAGGTCCGTACAAATCGGTTATGTTAGATAGCCTTACTCAGGTTCTTTATCTCACAAGACACCTTCATCGCGAATCGTTTATCAAAGATCGTAAGAATATCGATAAACACAATTCATCGTACGAAGCCTATTTGCAACCAAAGGGATCTTCATGGATCAATTCGAATGACGTAATTAACGAATTTGCCAGTTCAGGAAATAATTATTATAACGGTACAAAAGGATATAAAAACTTTGTTGAAGATCATAAACTCCAGCAAAAAGAGATCGATTTAGTAAACAAGATCGCAATTGATCCTGTGAAAAATACCACTAGCACACTTAATAAAGACAGTGATAATAATGTACCTGCTTCCAATGAACAAAATGAACTTAAACTACCTCCAACTAAAACCAGCCAAAGGACACGAATGAAAATGCCGCAATTTGTCGGAATATCTACTCTGGTTTTTATCCTGCTGTTAACGCTTGGGGTCAGAAACGTTCATACTTCGACCCAGAAAAGATTGATTGCAACAAACCAGGTCGCGTCGCCCGCACCTGCGGTTTCGGGTGCCAAATCTTCCCAAGATCAATCTGAAACACCATCCCCGACTCCCGAAACAGAAAAGGATGATGGCAAAACAGATACAAACGCACCCATCTCGGACTCCGAAAAGTCAATAAAATATTTAGTGATCAGGATCGATGACAATTCGCCGAAGGTAAATATCCGAAGCGGTCCATCAACTACTTACGAAATACTTGCAAAAGCAAACGAGGGAGACGTTTTTGAACTGATCGGTGAGGACGAGTCTCAAAAGTGGTATCAGATAAAACTGGAAGACGGTACAAAAGCATATGTCTGGTCTGAATATGCGGATATTGGGGAAAGGTAATTACTGAGTTTTATTGACACAGTTGTCATTCCGTGCCTGACACGGAATCTATATAGATCCTGAATCAAGTTCAGGATGACGAAAGGGTGTCAAGAACTCTGAGTAGTTACAAGGAAAGTGATCAGTTAAATAACTAATAATATGAAAAAAACATTAACTTATACAAGCTTTTTTATTACCAGTCTGCTGGTCATTTTGGCTTTTATCACAGCCACAACATATGTTCAGCTTGGAGTGGCCGTGATACTCTATCCCCTGGCTGCATTCTTTGCTTACAAACTATTTATGGTAAAGAATTGTCCCAAAGAAGCTGAAAAAGTTTTTGAAGAAAAACACACCGATATTGTAAAGGCAAAAGAAAAAATTAAAACATTGAGCAATGACAAAGAAGAAGTTAAAGTTGTTGCAGACATTGACAAAAGAGCATTTTTAAAGATCATTGGAGCAACAGGAATATCGTTTTTCCTGTTTTCCCTTCTTAACAGAAAGTCACAGGGACTTCTGTTTGGAAATTCAAATCAACCCGGTATAGCGTCTCTTACTGACGGAGATGGGAATAAAATAAACCCGGCTGAACGTCAACCAACTGATAATTACCAAATTGCCCAAATAGACGAAGGCTATATTGCATACTACGGATTTACAAACGTAAGCGGCGGATGGTTTATTATGAAAGAAGATCCGGATGAAGGATCATTTCGATATATCAAAGGGGGATCTGACTTTTCCGGTAGTTGGGAAAAGCGGGAAAGCTTAAATTACGATTACTTTGATAGGGTTTTTTAGACTAACCGAGTGTTTTGATAGATTTTTTTGCAGGATCCAACTATCCACGGCCATCTTCTACTCCAGTAAATTTCAAAGACTTCTTTTTTACGAGATGGTATAATCTGCCCAACATGCTTTCAGTAGTAATACCCTCATACAAAGATCCGCTCCTGCACAACACCATCGACTCCCTCTTAGACAACTCAGAAGGAGAGATCGAGGTAATACCCGTATTGGACGGTTACTGGCCTGAAAGATCGATCAGAGAAGACGAGAGAATAAGAATTCTTCATATAGGGAAAAACGGCGGAATGAGGAATTCGATCAATGCCGGGGTCCGGATCGCAGGCGGTGAATACATCATGAGAGCTGATGAACATTGCATGTTCGCCAAGGGATTTGATGTCGAGATGACGTCAAACTGCAAACCTAATTGGATAATGACCGCAAGAAGATATTTTCTTGATCCGGTCAGATGGGAAATAATGGATATTCCCCCTGTTGACTACGAGAAGCTAAAGATCAGAGATATTGGAAACGGAGCTCACAAATTCGAAGGCAGGGTCTGGAAAAAGCGCACCAAAGAAAGGCGTGATAGAAAGATCGACGAGACAATGGCAATGCAGGGGTCAATGTGGATGATGCATAAAAGTTGGTGGGAAAAAGTAATTAAAAAACTGGACTCAAAAAACTACGGTACAATGTATCAGGATAGTCACGAAATGGTCTTTAAGACCTGGAAAGCCGGCGGGAAACTTGTGGTCAATAAAAATACCTGGTTTGCCCACAAACATGTCAGCTTCCCCCGAACCCATCACTATTCCCGCAGTGAATGGGAGTCGGGTGTCAATTATGCATACAAAACCTGGAGTAAGTATTACAATGAAGAAATAAGGAAAAAATGGAAAGTGTAAGCGTCATCATACCTGCTCGAAAAGAAAGATTTCTGGATAACACCATTCGTGAGGTTTTTGAGAAGTTCAAAGGCAGCTTTGAGGTGATCGTTACACTCGATGGAGCTGATGCCAATCGCCTTGATAAAGTCAAATACATTTACAATCGTAAATCCAAAGGTATGAGAACAGCTATTAATCAAGCTGTAGCTCTGGCCCGCGGAAAATACCTGATGAAGCTTGATGCGCATTGCATGCTGGACGATGGTATAGACGAAAAACTAATTGCGCAGCACCATCCTGATTGGGTCCAGATACCAAGAAGGAAAAGGCTCGATGCAAAAAACTGGAAGATCGATACAACAAAGGCCGATATTGACTATATGTACAACAACTCCGACCTGATGGGTATAAGAAACAGAGGAAAAAATCTTGATCTTGACCTTAAAAAGAAACTAATTGACGATACCGAATCTTTTCAGGGAAGCTGCTATTTTATTGAAAGAGCTTATTTTAATGAACTTGGGCTATTGGACGACGTGAACTTCTCAGGCTCCGGTCACGAGTCACAAGAGATAACGATAAAAGTTCTTGCGGATGGAGGCAGGGTCATCAGGAATAAAAAAACATGGTATGCACACGCAAGATTGGGGCGCTTTTATGTTTCCGACAGAGATAAAAGCCGTAAATATATACATGTATTAGCTAAAAAATATGGATATAAAAGTTCGTAAAAATTTTAAAAGACGTCATTTGGCAAAAAAGTTTGCCGAGCTGGGATTCACCAAAGGTGTAGAGATCGGAACCTGCCACGGTACATTTGCCAGCGTTCTGTGTGAACAAAATCCTAAACTAAAATTAATTACGATCGATCCCTATGTAGCTGTTTATCAGGACAGACGAACCCAAAGGATCGGAAACTCCGAGCAGGCAGAACTTTACAAAGAAGCCAAAAAACTTCTAAAACCTTACAACTGTCAAATTGTCAAAAAACACAGCCTTGATGCGGTAGTTAATTTCGATCATGAATCAATTGATTTTGTCTATATTGACGGTTCTCACGAATTTGATTATGTGATGACCGACATAATCGAATGGAGCAAGCGGGTTAGAAAAGGTGGAATTATCTCGGGTCATGACTACTTGGATAAAAAAGAAGTAGAAGTAAAAAGAGCGGTTGACAATTATGCGCAGGTTCATGGAGTTAAAAAAATATATTTAACAGATGAAAAGTCGCCCAGCTGGTGGTTTACTCGAACATGGTAAAAGTCAAAAAAGGGATACTCTTTTATACAGATCCCTCTCTGAAAAACGAAAAGTTAAAAAAACTATCAAGAAAAACAATTAAAGCCTCGGGTTTGCCAATTACATGTGTGTCTCTTCGAGAAAACGTCGATATGGGCGGGAAAAATCTCACCCTTCATGGTTACAGAAGTCATACAACACTGTACACACAAATCCTACTTGGGCTTTTGGTAAGCGAAGCAAAGTATATATTTTTTTGCGAGCATGATTGCCTGTATCACAAGAGCCATTTTGACTTTACTCCCCCAACCGACAAAAAGTATTACTATAACAATAACGTCTACAAATATCGCCTATCAGATCGGAAAGTGGTCGGATACGACTGTAATTGGCTGAGCCAGCTTTGCGCAAATAGAGATCTTCTTATTAGTCACTACACAAAAAGATTCAAAAGGATCGCAGCCGGTAAAAGAGCCTATGGATATGAGCCGGGTACCGGTCAAAGCAGGCTCATTGAAAGAACTTCATTTGAACGCTTCGAAAGCAAATACCCAAATCTTGACGTGCGACATGGCGACAACTGGACAGGAACAAAAAGAATGGACCCCAAAGAATTTCGGGACAAAAGCACCTGTCAAAATTTCAAAGTCGTTGACATCGAAAAAATTCCCGGATGGGACACTAAAGTATTGAAAAGTATTTAATAATTGGAATCCACCAAAAGTGAGCCGCATTTATTATGAGCATAAAAATAAATAATAAAGAAGACAAAACCTACATAGTGCTTGGTGCACCTCATTCAGCTACCTCTTTTATTTCCAAGATACTAGAAGAAAGTGGAGTAGAGATGAATAACAATATGGATAAATTATATCAAGACTACACGTTTTGGAGTACAAACGTAAGAATATTGAAAAAAGCAGGTGGCAGCTGGGATAAACCCCCATCAGAGAAAAAGATACTTGCAACAAAACAAGATCATAGGATCAAAAAACATATAAAAAGGAAAAAAAGCAAGATGTGGGGTTTTAAGGACCCAAGAACTTCACTGACAATTAAAAAGTATCTTCCCCACCTTGATGGAGATGTGTATCTTATTTGCTGCTTCAGAAAACCAAAAAAAATTCTAACTCGAAATAGAAGTAAGAAAGTTACTAAAAAGCTTTTAGATAGATACAACAGGTCAATAATAAGCGCGATAAAAGAATTTGTTGAACTATAATGACCGAACTGACCGTAATTTTTCTAACCACAAACGATGTACCGAAAAAATGGGCTGAGTTTCACAAAAAAACTCTCCTTGCAGCAGTCGGGAAAAACAAACTTATTACAATCTCTAATAAAGCTTTGGATTTTGGGAATATGAATCTAATTCAAAAAGAACCAAGAAGTCGTTCTAATGTCTATCGCCAGCTTTTGCGCGGAGCAAAACATGCAAAAACTGAGTTTATTGCAGTTGCTGAAGATGATGTTTTATACCCGAAAGAGCATTTTGATTTTCGTCCTCCCTGTGACAACTTCTTTTACAATAACTGTCACTGGTCACTTTTCACTTGGAACAAACCGGTGTACCATTGGAATGACAGAATGGGAAACTACTCTCTTGTCGCAAGCAGAAACCTGGTTATAAAAACATTGGAAAAAATATTTCGTAAATTCCCGGGTGGAATTCCTGAGGAAAAAACAGGAGAGCTGGGCCGAGCACAGACTATCCGATCACAGGGTATTAGACAAAAACTAGCGAATAAATTTTACACAACAGTACCACTAGTTGTATTCCATCATGACCGAGGCTTTGATGAGTTGGCTAAAAGGAAACGAAAAAGAATGGGACTTTTAAGAGCATACGACATCCCCTACTGGGGACCTGCTAGTAAGTTGGTGAAAAAGTGGGGTTGGGCACACTGACATGCTGCGTCATCCTTGCTCAATTTCGTTAAGCGTGACGGAAGTGATGATCCAACCTTATGTCATTCTGAGGACAAAGTCCGAAGAATCTGACCTTGCGTCATTCAGGGGCTTTAGCCGAAGAACCTTTTTGAGATCCTTCGCTAGCGCTCAGGATGACTTAAAAGAGAACAACTACAAACTATAGTAAAATGTCTTAATCAAATGATTAAAACCATTCTTTACTACACTTCAAACAGAGAAGATCCTGTGTTTGAGGAAAAGATCCGCAAAAACACACTTGAAAAAAGTGGTAACCTTCCGATAATCTCAGTTTCCCAAAAGCCGATTAAATTCGGGGAAAATATATGTGTCGGTGATATCGGCCATTCATACGAAAGTGAGTGGAGACAAATTTATGAAGGGGCTCAAGCAGCAAAGACCGAATATTTAGTCTTTGCAGAGGCAGATTTTTTGTATCCGGAAGATTATTTCAACTTCACACCTGATGGAAAAAATCTTTATCGGTACGACAATGTCTGGATCCTCTGGAAAAAAGGATCCAACAAATTTAGGCGTAAAAAATACTCGGAAGGTGCCCAAATTGTTAAAAGAGAATATCTTTTAGAAAAATATGAAGAATACTTTAATGGCCTCGATAAATACCCCTTACAAGGAGAGCAGTTTGAATGGTTTGGAGGAGACCCTTGTGTTAGTTTCAAAACAGGTGATGGAGTACGCACCAACACAGCAACCTTAAGAGGGCCTGAAGATCATAAAAGAATGATACCTTATTGGGGTGATGCTATTGAGTTGCTGCAAAAATACGTCTTATGAAATACCATAAACCCTGGACAACGCATATCCCGATGCTTATTAAAGCAGTACAGATCACCGACGGGCCAGTACTTGAGATCGGATCAGGTCCTTTTTCCACCCCCCTTCTTCACTGGCTTTTGGCAGAGGCAAATCGAAAGCTTGTTACTTATGAGAGTGATAAAGAATATTTCAACGCAGCACAAAGATTTAAAAGCAGGTCTCACAGTATCCGCTTTGTTGAAAACTGGGACAAGGTTGATTTCGGTAAAAACCACTGGAGCGTTTGCCTGATTGATCATGAAATAGAAAGGAGACAAATAGAGTCGGTACGTCTCAAGAACATTGTTGACTTTTTTGTCCTGCATGATACTAACCATCCTGATTACGGGTACGACAATGTCTGGCCCCACTTCAAACACATTCATCATTGGAAATATTGCAGACCATGGACCAGCGTTGTCAGCAATTTCAAAAGTATTGATCCATTCAAGTCAGTTGATATTGGCAAAGATCCACTCCAAGATACTACTATCTCAAAACTACTTAGCGACTTTGCAACCGACAAAAATCTTAATACCAAAGGTGGCCATTGTTACGGTAAGGCATATGACGGGCTATTCAGTAGCTTTGATAGAGATGCCGAACTGGACATCATCGAGATCGGTACGGAATATGGGAAAAGTCTTCTTGCCTGGAGAGAGTTTTTCCCGAATGCCAACATCACCGGCGTTGATATCGAGGATAAAGTTGAAAAGAAAAGAAAAGACATTACCTATAAAATTTGCGATGTAAAAGACCTTAAACCCCGGAAACGATATGATATCGTGATCGACGATGGGAGTCACAAATTAAGTGACGTTGTCCATGTTGTCAAAAACTTCAAGCTTAAAGTGGGTGGAATGATGATCATTGAAGACTGCCAGGCTCCCCATCACTGGCTCGAAAGAATAAAAACCATAACAAACTATTCCATTGAAACAATAGATATGAGAAAAGTGAACGGCCAGCACGACGATTTTATGATAGTTGTAAGAAATTATGGTTACTTTAATTAGCAGTTTTTATAATGAGCAGTATCTTCTGCCCTGGTGGCTGAAACATCATAAAAAGATATTTGACCACGGAATATTGTTTGACTACTTTTCCACTGACAACTCAGTTAAGATCATAAAAAATATCTGTCCCAAATGGGAAGTCAGACCTACCAAAAATACAAACTGGGATCCCCGCACTAATGATTCTGAGTTCATGGAAGCAGAAAGACAGTCAAAGGGATACAAAATTACGCTTACTACAACGGAGTTTCTTGTCGGCTTATTTCCTAAATTGTCAAAGTTCGAAACTGCCTACGAGATCCCGATCGTTCGCATGGTCGACACTAAGCCAGAAAAAATCCCAGTTTATGATAAACCGCTGATAGAGCAAAAAAATGTCGGGTATCTTGACGAGGGTTTTCGGAAAAGATTTCTCCACAATCATCCGGACGGAGCGTATTCGGTAGGTCGAGACAGAACACATCACAAAAGGTATAAGATCCCCCTATGGGTATATAAGTATTCATACTCCCCCTGGACCAAAAAGCTTATAAAAAGGCGTCTTCAGATGCAAAAACACATGAGTGACGAACATCTTGCACAAGGTTGGGGGAAACAACACAAATATGATCGTACTGGGCTGCAGAAAGAGTATGAATTTCTCTTAAAAACTGCCAATCTCAAGACCTGGAATTTTTTTTATTAAGTCAATAACTTTACCAAGCTGCACTAATTAATCACTTTGTCATTCTTGCGAACGAGAGAATCCAACCAATGTCATTCTTACGCAAGTGAGAATCTATATAGATACCCGATCTGGCCGGGTATGACAGAATAACAGATTCTGAATCAAGTTCAGGATGACTTTGGAGTATCGTCATTCAGAAACCGCCTTGCAGGTGAAGAATCTCCTTCTCACTCTTACTACCACAAACTATAATTTTCTGGTATCCTTGCGGTAGAAAATAGTTATTAGGTACTAGTTATTAGATATTAGTTAAAAATCCTTTTCTATTTGTCATTCTTGCGAAAGCGAGAATCCAGTGCTATCTGCATAGATCCCCGGTCGTAGCCGGGGATGACAAGCAGATTTCCGATCTCTCCGAGCCAGAGGCTCTCTGAGCCGGAGGCTAGTCGGGTATGACAAAAGAGGTCATCCTTGCGACCTGTCCGCCTTTGGTGGAACGCGAGGATCTATAATTTTTTCTATAGATTCCCGATCGCAGTCGGGAATGACTGATGGATATTATTTGAATTATGTTTTTATCTATTCACTATTCACTATTGTCTATTCACTAATCTTATGTCTGCAAAAGATCTATCAATACTTATACCCGCCCGAAACGAGATGTTTCTGGCAAGAACTATCGAGGACATTTTAGAACATATCGAAGCCGATACTGAGGTCATAACGGTACTTGATGGTGAATGGGCTGAACCCCCCATCCCCCAACACGATCGTGTGAATGTTATAAAGTTAACAAAAAGCATCGGACAGCGTGCCGCAACCAATCTTGCCTGCAAATTATCCCGTGCCAAATACGTGATGAAGGTTGACGCGCATTGCAGCTTTGATCAGGGGTTTGACCGCAAAATGCTCAAGGCTTTCGAAAAAACCGGTGACAACGTAACCATGGTCCCCGTTATGCGCAACCTTTGGGCATTTGATTGGAAATGCTACCACTGCGGGTGGAAAAAATACCAAGGTCCAACACCTGAGAAATGTGAGCAGTGCGGAAGATCAGATAAGATAAAAAGAAAGATTATCTGGAAAGGTAAGAGCAATCCTCAAAGCACTACTTATTGTTTTGATCCGACCCCTCATTTTCAGTACTTTAATGAATACAAAAGTACTGATGAATACAAAAGGGATAAAGAAGAAAAAGGGTTGACCCAAACAATGTCGCTGCAAGGCAGTTGCTGGATGCTGACAAGAAAAAAATATTGGGAATTGAATATCTCTGAGGAGGCGTTTGGCGGCTGGGGTTCGCAAGGAATTGAAGTTGCCTGCAAAACCTGGCTCTCGGGAGGAAAAGTTCTTGTCAATCACAACACCTGGTACGCACACATGTTCCGAACACAAGGAGGCGATTTTAGCTTCCCCTATCAGATGTCCGGAAGTGACCAACAAAAAGCTCAAAACTATGCAAGAGAACTTTTTTTTGAAAATAACTGGGAAAAAGCTATCCACCCCCTCTCCTGGCTTGTCGAGAAATTCTGGCCTGTCAGGGGTTGGAAAAAAAGCGATCTTAAAAAGCTCAAAGAAAATGATGAAAAGTTTTGGAAAAAACACCCCGACCTAAAACCCAGTCAAGAAAAATCAATTACAACCATAAATAGCTCTCAATCAAGTTCGTCCAATTTGGTTGACAGAAACAATAATAATCTTATAACAATATCTGAGGCACAAAGGCTAATTCATCTTGATATTACCGACAGAGGCAAAGTTAATTCATCTAACGGGACCTCAAGTAACCAGCACGGTGTTTATGCAATTGAACCCAGTAAAGGCATTATATATTATTCAGACGGTGAAGTTGACATAAAAATAAAGGTCGAAAAGGTTAAGTAGAGCCTCACCAGTAGGAACTAATAGTTCCTCCGCTGCCTCATCAAGGCGGAACCCTTCCGAAACGTACCCTGCTACACATAAAGCTACGCTGAGTACCGTCTTCACTCTCAGATCACCAAACAGAGTTTGAACTCTTACGCGAAGGAGGGTAAATAATTTATTCTATTTTTAAGTTTTTTTAATCCATAAATCTAAAGTAGTTATCCAATAACTTACTGATGTTTTCACGAAAATCTTTTTAAATCCTTTCAAGCTATACACGATCCTTACAAGCTATTTATCCCAGTCCTTTCAAGATAAATCCCATAATAACATACGTGTTATTGTATAACGTTGATACGAATTTACTGCCTGTTTAAATTCGCTAATATCCTTCACATTTTTACCTCCCAATAAAAGCAATTTTGCGCTTATAATGTATCTAATTATTAGCCGTCATGTGTTACGGCTTATTTCTTATGAGAAAAGAATAATGAAAAAGAAAGTAATCGGTTTCAAGATATATTATGGAGATGGAAGCACATATTCTTCTCGGCAAGGTAGTTGGAATAAAGCACCACGCCATAATGTTCAGGTGGTAATACTTTTTGAAAACACCAAAGACGGGATGGGAAGACATACCAGAATTCTTTTCTCAGGAGATGATTACTACTTCCGATATTTGAATAATAAAGGAGAGCCTGTCTGGGGAAGTTCTTTTACGGACCCAAAAAAAGTAAAAGGTCGTGTTATTTACGGCAAATGGCTTAAACCTGACTCAAAGTATGAAAGACTGCGTTTGAAAGCAATGTATGACTATTATTTTTAATTAATTTATGGCTACTTACTACCTATCTGCAAATAGTTCTGATCTGGCGGGGGGCGCCGATTTTAGCAGACAACTTGTTGCCTCAACTGAAACGGCCAACTCAATTACTCCATCGATCGCTTTATCTGCAACAGAGACTTCCTACGCTTGGACGAATGCAGGACAAATATCAAATCCTGACTGGGACACGGGAGGAATTACTGTCGAAGTAAATGTAACCAGCGCAAATAACAAGATTGATCTTCGAGTGAGTGCTTCCCGTGTAAATTCTTCAGGGGCGGTACAAGAAACAACATCAGAAACTTCAAATCAAAATCTTGCCTCAACCGGAGTTTATACTTTTAATATCCCTTCCTACAATTGGAGTGCAGGATCATCAACTGACAGGTTGAGGATAAATTATATCTTTGTAAACACATTCTCTCATGGCGCTCAATCAGTAACTATTGAAACCGGTACAATAAATACTGAAGTTATAACTGCTATCGCTCAAATATCGGCTTCGATCAGCCCATCAGTCTCACCTAGTGCATCAATATCCCCTTCAATCTCCCCTAGTGCAAGTATTTCGCCTTCAATTTCACCTTCAATTAGCCCATCGATCTCTCCTTCTGCCTCTATCAGCCCAAGCATTAGTCCATCCATATCTCCGTCTGTATCACCCTCAGCTTCAATTTCACCATCCATAAGCCCTTCAATTAGCCCTTCAGTATCACCAAGTGCCAGTATTTCTCCATCACTTTCACCTTCCATATCCCCGTCTATATCCCCCAGTGCTTCAATAAGCCCGTCTGTGAGTCCCTCCATTTCACCATCAGTATCTCCCAGTGCCAGTATTTCACCTTCATTGAGTCCCAGCATCTCACCATCAGTTTCACCAAGTGCTTCAATTAGCCCGTCACTGAGTCCATCCATTTCCCCGTCTGTTTCCCCATCAGCGTCACTTTCTCCATCAATATCCGCATCTATTAGTCCCTCAGTAAGCCCATCGGCAAGCATTTCACCATCAATAAGTCCATCAATCTCACCATCCATTAGTCCCAGTGCTAGTATAAGTCCTTCACTTTCTCCTTCAATAAGTCCGTCTGTATCACCATCTGCAAGTATCAGTCCGTCTTTAAGTCCCAGCTTAAGTCCCAGCCTTAGTGCTTCCATAAGCCCCAGTGTGAGTCCATCAGCATCGATCAGTCCTTCACTATCACCCTCACCTTCACCTTCAGTTAGCTCATCGGTAAGCCCATCCGCATCCATAAGTCCGTCACTAAGTCCTTCCGTATCACCATCTGTTTCCCCTTCTGCAAGTATCTCTCCCTCTCTAAGTCCTTCAGTCAGTCCGTCTGTTAGTCCCAGTGCAAGTCTCTCTCCTTCTCTGAGTCCTTCCGTCAGTCCATCAGTAAGTCCTTCAGTAAGTCCTTCAGCTTCCATTTCTCCTTCGGTTAGTCCGTCTGTTAGTCCAAGTGTTAGCCCCAGTGCCAGCATCAGTCCGTCAATTAGTCCATCTCTGAGCCCATCGTTAAGTCCTAGTATCAGCCCTTCAGTTTCCCCTAGTGCCTCCATAAGCCCATCGATCAGTCCGTCAGTTAGTGCTTCAGTGAGTCCTTCGGCGTCGATCAGCCCATCTCTTAGTCCATCAATCTCACCATCAGTAAGCCCTTCTGCAAGTATTTCTCCTTCACTTAGTCCAAGTGTTAGTCCATCTCTATCACCAAGTGTCTCACCATCCATTAGTCCATCAATTAGCCCATCTGCCTCTATATCTCCTTCATTAAGTCCCAGCATTAGTCCTTCGGTAAGTCCCTCATTAAGCCCAAGTGCCTCGCCATCTATCTCACCAAGTGCCAGTCTTTCGCCTTCTCTTTCTGCATCAATAAGTCCGTCA
>JAFGPD010000042.1 GCA_016926185.1 Candidatus Woesebacteria bacterium
AAGACAGCTTCTTTTGGGCGCCAATATCGGAGAGGGTATATTTTTTGCAGGAAGTAACCACGTTCCAATAAATATCGTTGCATCCCCTGAAGAGCATGAGCTGATCACGACAAATCCTGAGGAAATACTGAAAAGAACAAAAACCCAGCAGGAAATGGCTCAAAACATGCCAATGAAAGAGATTAATACTTCCCCAAGAGAGCCTATATCCCCCACTCGACCTGCAGAAGAAACACCAGCTTTTTCCGAACAAGTCTTTCAAAGTGATAAAGAGCAATAAACCATCGCGGGTTGAGTCCCGCTATTTTTAAAAGACAGATTCGTTCACTACTTAAATTCCCTGTTGAAAACTTATACTAATATATCCATTGCCTTAATAGTCAATGATCTTCTGGAAGTTTGAATAAACGTACTTCAAAACACTCTCAAAAAACAGTAATATTAACTTAGCTATGCCTACACAACAATCATCCAATTTTATGAAAGTATTGGTCACAATAGAACCAACGATTAAAAATAAAAGAAATAAAAAAGTAAAACAAGCACAAAGAAAAGTAGCATCGGATAAAGAAAATATCATTAATGCGGGTATACTTGATTTTTCACCAGAACAGATCGCTCTTTACAGTGCGTATCATGACAGAGAACTTGATAATTCAACTATCACCGGTGCAGTGAGACTTTTCGGGATAGACCCAAGGGATCTCAGGAAAAAAACTTCAGAAAGTAAATTCCTTTCCGAAAGCGAAGTGAGCTATTTTAGCAACATTGCATATTTTCTTGAGCAGGCAAGACTAGAGGATCCTAAATACTACAAACAGTTCAATCTGTCATACGGACAACCGAAAGTAATATTCGCACAGCAAAGTGCTGATTACACCCCCCAACCTGACCAAGTCGCTTTCGAAAGAGGCGTTTCGGGTGCAGGCGGAGGAGTGTTAAGACCAATTGCTCAAATGGTCGGAGGGAAAATAAATGATGAAGTTGCAAAAAAGGCAGGAGAATTCGTTAAAAATAAATTCGGAAAAAAACTCAGGCTCGACAAGCAAGCTGTTGACAAAACAGTCAATGCTTCTGTTACAGCAGCAATAGCAGCAACAGGTATCGGAGCTCCTATTGCTGAAGCAGTTGGATGGGTAGCAGGTAAAATCGCCGCATTCATTGAAGAAAAAGTTGTTAAATGGATCAAAGAACATGGTGATGATATCTTGGCATTAGGATTGGGGCTGGCAAGTTTCGGAGTATTGGGTTCCAGCCCTGTTTTGGTATTAGGAGGCTTGGGAGTCGCATCAATAGGCGGTATTTCCGGCGGAACGATCGCCGGTGCGATTGCAGCAACCTGGGCATTCGTAATGTCTTTGCTTACTATCACCGCAAGTTCTTTCGCAATAACCACGATAGTCGCATTTATTGTTACACCATTGATCGTTGCATTGATTATTTTCATTATTACAACGAGTGCATATATTGTTCCAGGTTCACCCGGCATTGGCAGTTACACATGTGTATCGCAACTAAAAGGAATGGGAATTTTCACAAATGGAGGAGGGAGAGCTTCTGAATATGTAAGCTTCGTAAGTCCTGATGTTGTGGTTCATCTTGATAACTTCGGTTTTGCTAATCAAACAGATTCAGGAACAATAGATATTGGCAGAAGTTACAACACCTTTCCAGATAATGAACTAAATTATTCGCAAGATGAGATTATTTCAAGATTGACTGAGTTAATGACAGCTTATCCTGAGATCGATGTTTGGCAGGCATACAACGAACCTTTATATCATGGAGCAAGCTGGGATTGGTTAACACAAAGCGACCTTGCCGTAATTCAGGCTGGGAATCAAAATGGAAAAGATGTTTGTATTGGAAACTTCAAAGAAGGTTATCCTCTCGATCCTACCTCAAACGATTTTTCCAACTACGCTGACGCAATCACTACTGCAGCGGAAAATGCAAATATAAATGTCTACTTATGTGTTCATGAACACGAAACTGTGGAGAACTGGGAGTTTAATCAGCGTTACAACGGAAGATTCACCCAACTAATATCAGAAGGTCTTGATCTTCCAGTTATTGTGACAGTTGCCGGTTTTGATTCACAGGCTGGTGAAAGTGATCATGGTGTCGGTTGGCAGGGAACAATTGAACCTATGGATTATGTTGATATGCTATTAGAATACCAATCTGCCGCAAAAGCTGCAGGCGCTGTTGGAATATCAGTATTTCAGCTCGGATTGAGTGGAGAATGGGAAAGCTATGATATTACTCCCCTTCTTGATCTGGCTGTTGATTGTGAAAGCACTAGCCAGATCCCTGTTGGCTCTTATTATTCAAGATATTTGGATGTAACAAAAACTGCAATATCTACAGATGGCAGTTTCAGTCCTTTTGAGAATTCTGATCTTAGAACAACTGAAAACGGTCTTATTATCCAATACACGATCACTCTCAGAGCGCGTGATGATGTTATATCGGCAATAAGGTTCTCTGATTCCTGTTCTGTTATACAAGAGTCAGGAACCGGATCATGTCCAGAATCAGACCCTGTAGTCAATAATCCCGACCCTCAAATGACTTTAACTCCAGGTGATGACCCTTATCAATTCACTTATACAAGAACTTATACTGATAGTGCACAGTACCGTGATGCATGGGTTGGTGATATTGTCAGAGTAACATTCAATACCCCTGACAGAAATAATCAAGATGCATTCGCAAGTGCATCTATAAGGGTAGGAGACCCGCCAAACTTCTGCCCAAACGGCTGGCCTGTAGCTAATTCAGGACCAAGTTATCATTTAAATCAAGGAGCATATGGTACATTTAGCCATGACAATCTTGAAGCTATAGACTTGGGTATTCCTTTAGGGACACCTATTTACGCCACTCATCGCGGTTTGGTTGAAACTGGTGATAACGGGAATAGTGGTTATGGAAGATATGTTACTATTACTTCCACATGCGAAGGAAGAGAAGTCAGAAGCATTTATGGACATCTTGACTCAATTGTTGTTCCAGCAGGAACTATAATTGAACAAGGAACGAGAATAGGACTGTCAGGACATACTGGTTATTCTACTGGACCACATCTTCATTATGAATTCAGGTATCGCAATGGGGGTTCATGGATGCCCGCAGGAGGACGCGGAAACACTTGGATAAATAACCCTCCTTATATGATGCCTGCAGTACCACCAAGCTCGCTAGGAACACCATTTTTTGTTACCAAACCATTACCTAGAGAGTGTACATCATTCACAGGTTGCGGTTCTGTTTCTGTTCCATAATATAATATAGCCATGGATAAAAGAAAAAAAATAATAATATCAATACTACTCTTAATGCTGCTTTTTGCTCCTATTGTTTTTTATTTACTAACCAGTAAAAAAACACCACAAATAACCCCTGAAAGACAAAAGCCAATTTCAATTCCAACCATTCCCGATAATATAAATCAACAAAGCTATAAGATCAATTTTAAAGTAAAAGAAGAGTCTTTTGATTTTCCAGAAAAGATCAATATTTTTACTTACGAACCACAAAAAATTGATGAACAAGAACTCGGTGATATCGCACAAAATCTGTCATTTACCGGAGAACCAATAATAGAAGACGATTATTACGATGGCAAAATTATTCTATATGTAAATGACCAAACTTACTTAACCTCCTCTGTCGAAATTGGTGAAATAAGGTATGGTCTACAAAATTTTCCAACTATCAATACCAAAATAGATGATCAGGAAATTGTACAAAACGCAATTGATTTCCTGCAGTCAAATAATTTCACTAATTCTGAAGAAAATATTATTACAAGCATTAATTATTATAAAATTGCACCAACTAGGGTAGATTTTGAAGCTGCTAATAGCGAGAATGCCGATATAATTCAAGTTAATTTCACTCCTAACATTTCCGAATACCCAATTATTGATCTTAATCCTGAAAAAACTATGACATATGTCCAGGTAATGGCGGACGGAAAAATATATAGTGCAAACACCACACGACTGGATTCTATTAAAACATCTCAAGAAGTAAGTCTTAAAAACTTCCAAGAAGTAAAGAAAAGTATAAATGATTCTACAATAATATCCATAAATAATGGGATTACATATCTTGAATCAATCCCAGAAAATACTATACAAAGTATAGAAATTGACAAGATAGATCTCGCATATTTTCAAGCCTCACAAAAAGAAAGTATCATCCAGCCAATATTTTTACTTGAAGGGACTGTTACAATATCCACTAGACAAGATCCTTTACCAATAGTTCTATATCTTCCTGCTATCTCTGGAAATTAAGACGTAAGTCTTACAGGCATGATCAAATGCAAGAAGTCCTTATCTTCCGGGTCCCTGAAAACTCCCGGTGAGTTAACTTCATCAAATTCAATATCCACACTCTCCCCTTCTACACTTCCCAGAAAATCCTCAATGAACTTATAATTAAATGCAATTGTAAAACCATCTTTGCCAATATCACCTTTCACTTTTGCATCAATCTTCGTTTTCTGACTTCCGCTTTTACTGCTTTCAGAGGTGACAGTCAAACCATCTTTCTCTACAAGAAGTTTTATTGTGTTGGCACTGTCCCGGGCAAACACTCCTGCTAATCTCATAGCCTGGGAAAGATCAGACTTTGCTAAATTAATTTTGATTTTATTTTCTTTGGGAATGATCTTTTCATAATCCGGAAAATTGCCTTCAATAATTCGTGAAGCCAATACTACATCCTCTATCCCGAAAACGACCTGACTATCTTTTTTGATGAAATTCAAACCAATATTTTCTTCGTCAGAGCTTATTCTAGTTATTTCTACCAGAGCAGTCTTAGGCAAAATCAGGCTTTGCTGATCTGATGTGTTATCCGCAATTATTGACTTAGTTGACAATCTAAATCCATCCGTTGCAACAAAAGTCAGTTTCTTTTTATCAAACTTCACTAAAACACCAGTCAAAACAGGCCTTGTCTCATCATTAGAAGCAGCATAAAGGACTTTTTGGAGAGTGTTTATCAAAGTCTCTCTGTCCAAACTTGTCATATTTTTTCCTACTGTCTGCACAACAGCAGGAAAATCTGATGAATTCATTGCAGATATATTTGAACTAAAATGATCAGAGTTTATTTTGACCCTTTCTTTTTTACTTTCCAGCTCTATTGTTGATGGTGAAAGATTGACAACAAGGTCACTTAATGTCTTTGCAGGTATTGTGATCTCTCCTTCTTCCGAAACATCCGCTCCTATTGAAACAGATACTGAAAGCTCCAAATTGGTTGCGGAAAGCAGCAAACTTTCCTTTTCCGCTTTAAGTAGAATATTGCCCAAAACCGGAAGCTGTGCTTTTGAACTGGCAAAACGTGAAGTAAGAGAAACAGCCTGTTTTAAGTTTTCCTGAAGTACTTTTAATTTCATTTTCCTCTCAAGTATATCAGATTCTATCACAAACAAATCAATTGTTTAAAATCTATTTGTCTGAATGGTTTTTAAAATCTTTGAAATTAGTATATTAAATATAGTAGTACTAGTAGTAGGCAATGTTGATAAGTGGAAAACCGAGCGTAAGTGAGCTTAAATTAAAATGTTAATAAGCAAGTATAGTAATTGTGAATAAAAATGTGGATAACTAAGCAAAAATTGTTGATAAGTGCGTAAGTGGGCAATTTTATCCTCAAAGCATATTTTTTATCCCCCGAATATCCTGACGTATGTTGATATCCTCTGAAGCTATGGTAGTGATCTTGTCCACAGCATGCATTACTGTTGTATGGTCTCTTCCTCCAACTATTCTGCCTACTTCCTGCAGGGGTAGTGACAACTCAGTTCTTAAAAGATACATCAGAATTTGTCTGGGTCTTGCCACTGGTCTTGAGCGGGATGTGCCTAACAGTTTTCTTTTACCCAATGAAAAGTATTTTGATACAGCATCAACAAGATCATTGGGATTTGATTTAATAGTGTGACCATTACCATCGGAATTTTTTCCCATAAGATTCTCTATCAAGCCTTTATCAATGGCTTTATTTTTCAGCTTCGCCTCAGACATAAGCCTTGTCAGAAAGCCCTCGATTTTTCTGGCTGAATCGACGCTGCCAGCTATTAGTTGAACATAGTCCATATCAATTTCCAGTCCCCTTTCTTGTGATTTTATCTGTACTATTGCGCATCTTAGCTCAAAGTCTGGCGGTGCAATGTCAACGATAAGGCCTGCTTCGAACCTGCTTCTTAATCTTTCTTCAAGTTTTGATATTTCTGAAGGAGGTCTGTCGCTTGTCATAATTATTTGGCTTCCACTGCCAACAAGGGCATTGAATGTATGAAAAAACTCCTCCTGTACAGCATCTTTTCCAGCAATGAATTGGATGTCATCTATCAGAAGAGCATCAAGCATTCTATATTTGTCACGGAAAAGTTTTGTAGATTTATTTCTTATGCCTTCGACAATGTCATTGGTAAATTCCTCACCTGTGCAGCAAAGAATACTTGCCCCCTCTTTCGATTTGAGAATAGATCTTCCTACTGCACTCATAAGATGTGTTTTACCCACTCCTACCCCGCCCCAGATGAACATTGGGTTATAAGCGGTGCCGGGATTTTTTTTGACAGCTTCTGCTGCTGCCCAAGCCATTTGATTTGATGAGCTGACTGCAAAATTTTTAAATGTAAAACCAGGTCTAATTCTTGATTTGGCAAGTTTCTCTTTAAACTCTTCTTTGTTTATTTTTTTAGCACTAAACAAAGGTGAAGGATCCGACAATTTTTGGGATACTTTTTGGGGAATTTGCTTGATAGAGAAGATGATGTCTGTGGGTTTTCCTAGGACTTTGCTTAGAACGTCTTGAATAAGTCCAAAGTATCTTGATTCGATTGTCGATTTTACGAAACTTGAATTACAACCGATATTGGCGATATATCTTTTGTCAGTTTCTTTCAATTCGAAAAGATGTGTTTGAACGAACCATGTTGAAAATATCGCAGGAGAAACAGAAACCTTGATGCTTTTCAGGCTTTTTTTCCAAATATCTTTTTTATCCTCGGAAGACATAGAATATATACAATTAAAAAAACAATGGACAGAAGAACACCTGCATATTAAGAAAGTTATCCACAATAAGTCAACCCCAAAAAACAACGAACATCTCGTCTTGTGATATTTTAGATTGAAAATATAATTGTTATCAGTTAAACTACTCACCTAGGAAGTGATAAATGAACTCTGTCTCCAACGGCAGTTGTGATAAAATACTTATATGTCAACGAAAAGAACATATCAACCAAGTAAAAGAAAAAGAAAAAGAAAACACGGTTTTAGGAAAAGGAATGAAACTAAAGATGGTAAAAAAGTGTTGAAAAGAAGAAGACAAAAAGGTCGAAAAAAGACCAATGTGTAAACGTATTAAAAGATGCTTGCCGCAAAATTTAGAATAAAAGACTCCGAGCTTATTCAGAAAGTGAAAAAACAAGGCAAGTTGTTCCGGTCGGAAAATTTGGCTATTTCGTATCTAAAGGCGCAACAGGAAGAAAGCAATTTTGCTTTTATTATATCCAAAAGTATTTCCAAAAATGCCACTCAGAGAAATAGGATAAAAAGGGTTTTAAGTGAGGCGGTTAGACAAAATCAAAGCTACATTAAAAAAGGTTATTATATGATCTTTTTACCAAAAGCTTCGATCATCAGAAAAGAAACGAGGGATATAATGAACGAAGTGATGAATGCTTTGAAAAAGGCTGATCTGGTCAAAAGAGCAGATTAAGATGACAAGATTAATAAAACTTATTGTGATATTATTTCTAAGGTTATATAAATTAGTGATATCTAATTACTTGAGGACTATTTTGGGTAATGGATGTAGATATGACAAAAGCTGTAGCGAATTTGCAATAGAAGCTATAAGTGAAAAAGGTTTGGTAAAAGGAGTAAAGCTTTCATTAAAGAGGTTTTTCAGCTGTCAGCCTTTTTCAAATAGATATTATGCTAATTTATCCGACATCAAATAGAAGATAAGAATATGTTCAAAATATTGTTTTCTCAACCCCTTGCCAACGGACTTGTGCTTTTTTACAAAGTGCTTGGTGAGAATATGGGATTTGCCATCATTTTCTTCAGCTTGTTTTTAAGATTCATTCTTTATCCTTTGACAAAGCCTTACATGGACTCGATGAAGAAGATGAAAAAATATACACCTCAGCTTGAAAAGATAAAAAACAAATATAAAGATGATAAACTAAAACAGGCTCAGGCTCAGGCGGATTTTTATAAAGAGAAGGGAATAAAACCGGGTGCCGGTTGTTTGCCGTATCTTTTGCAAATAGTTATTCTGATAGCTTTTTTCAGAGTGTTCACGACAGCATTGTCTTCAAATGTCGATCCAACTTCTGCGTTTAACGAACTTTTATATGAACCTCTTAAGTTTTCTGATGGTGCAACTATCAATACTAAGTTTCTCTCAACAAGTTTTTACACAATTGATATTTCCAAACCTGATGTTTTTAATATTTCATGGCTGCCATTCCCAATACCTGGACCACTTCTTATAATAACGGCATTGGTACAGATGATCTCGTCTAAAATAATGATGCCTTACGAAAAAACATCAGAGAAGGTTGCTGAAAAAACAGAGGGTGTAGGTGATGATTTTCAAACAGCAATGCAGAAATCAATGGTTTATACATACCCTTTTATAACCCTGGTTATTGGAGTTAGATTTCAATCAGGACTGGCATTATATTGGTTGGTATTTTCACTCTCGCAAGCATTTATTCAACTAAGGAATCAAGGGTTGGGAGGATTAGAGCCTTTTGCAAAGAGACTTGGTCTGGTAAAATCAGAATCCGAGGACAGAAAAAATAAAAGGAAAAAATGAGCAAATTAGAAGAAAATAAAAACGTAGTGGAAGAAATATTTAAGGAACTATCAGGGAAGATAGGTCTTGAAGTGTCATACGAAGTTGTTGTTGATGAAGAAAACGAAGCAATAAAAATTGAAATAGAAGCGGGAGATCAGGCAGGTCTTTTAATAGGTAACCGAGGAGAGACTTTATATTCACTGCAAACAGTTATTGGTATGATCGTGATGAACAAAATTGGAGAATGGGTGAGGATAATCATTAATGTTGATGATTGGCGTGACAGACAAGAGGAAAGGTTAGAAGGTTTAGCGACTCAAACTGCGGAAAGAGCATTGGAAACTGGTGAGGAGCAGAGACTATATAATCTTAAAGCTTCTCAAAGAAGAATTATCCATATGGCACTCAAGGAAAATAAAAAAGTCGAAACAGAATCAAGCGGTGAAGGCAGAGACAGGTATTTGGTTATCCGCCCCAAGAAAAAATAAGCTCCAGATGACAAAGCAGATATCAATATATAGTGACGGTGGTTCAAGAGGGAATCCAGGCCCTGCGGCGTTTGCGTTTGTTGTCATTAAAAATAGAGAAATGATACATAAAGTTTCAAGGTATTTAGGTAAGACAACCAATAACGTTGCTGAATATAAAGGTGCAAGAGAAGCAATGAGATGGATACAAAAAAATAAAGAGGAAGTTAAAGGATATGAGATCGATCTATATTTTGACTCGCAGCTTGTAGTGAAACAGCTGACAGGTGAATATAAAATAAAAGATAAGAAATTAATTCCTCTTGCAAGTGAAATTAAGAAGATGGAAAAAGATATTGACAATAAAATTTTTTACCATTTTGTGAGGAGAGAAAAAAATAAACTTCCTGACGAACTTCTAAACGAAAAGCTTGACGCGGTGTTATCAAAGTGATGAAAACTTCATTTCTTTCATGTAACCGAAATTTATTTTGATTCCTTCAGATTGGGAGAAAAAATACCCCGAAGGTGTGAAGAAAATATTTCAATTGAAATACGATTTTACATGGACTAGCATTAGTTAAGATGTCGATCAATTCTTCCAGCAGTCCAAGGGCTCTAATCATTTCTGGTGAAACAGTTTTGCAAAAAGCTGTTGCCAGCCAACTGGAGAATTTGCAATGTTTTGTGGAATGCAAAGATCATTCAGAAAGTTTTGATGAGATCATCGATTTTTCAACTGATGAAACTGAACGGAAGAATATTTATGGACAAATATATTTTATTTGGATAATGGGGAATTTAGGTTTGATCAAAGAAGATATTTTTGATTTTAAACTTGCGAGGAAAAGCTTATTAGAAAATCTCAAACGATTGAAGGATTCAAATTCCAGATGCATTTTTATCTTTCCTTATGTTGAAAAAAAAGATAACTTTACAAAAACAAGTGAACTTATATCAATATTAAGACAATCAGGGTTTGAAAAGGATATTTTGGTAGTTGGAGATGTTTGTGTGCAGGAAGATATGAAAAATTTCGCCAGCGGAATAGCATTGAAAAGTCTCTATCGACAATACTATCCAATTGATATCAAAGAACTTAGTCGTGAGATAGTAAAAAACCTTTTCTCACTCTCTGAAAAAAAACCCAGAGCATTGATATCTAAAAGATTCGGAAAATTGGATACTAAAAAACTTTTTGAGAAAAACAATTTATTAATGCCTGAAAATGAGTTTATGTCCGATTACAAAAAAAGGAGAATTAAATCAAAAAAATATCTTAACCAAAACCAGAAAGAGCTGATAGAAGGCATGGAACATATTTTAAAAAATATAAAAAGTAAGACTATACAAAAAGAGATAAATGCCAATAAACAAGACACAAGTTCTGAAGAAAGTTCCAGTACAAAACTGAGTAGTCTAAGTCAAGAGCAAATTTTTTTAGCAGAAAAATTAAATGACGATAAAGACAGGATTTTGGCTCAAACAAATAAAAATCACATTAACATAAACGAATTATTGAAAAACATAAAATTCAAAAAGAAAATCAAAAAAAATAAACGAATAAGCAAAGATTTCTTACATAAAATAAAATTTATTTTCCTTGTATTTATTTTATTTCTAGTATTTATATTTTTTTCTCCGATAATTTTTCTAAAAGTATCAGAAAGATTGATTGTAGTTAACGATATTAATGATCTAAACAATGACACAGGGTCAAAAAACAGACTTTTGATAAGTAAACCATTATTGAACGTATCACAAAATCAATTAAATATTTTATCGAGGTTAAATATTTTGGAAAAAATTTATACTGATCCTAGAGAAAGGATATTCCTCTTGCAAAAACAAAGAAATTATCTTCAGGATATAATCTCTTTCCGGCAGCGATCTGATATCTTTCTACAGAGTATTCTTAGAGAAGGTGTTTCCGAGTCAACGATAAGAGATCTATATCTGAGACTTAATGAAATATCTGAGGATGGTGCATTTCTTACAGGAGAATTGGAAGATTATAATAAAAAATTCAGTTCTGAAAGAACCATTGATGAACTGAGTGCAAACATTGACGATTTCAGAAAAAGAACTTTTTATGTTGGTGAATTCTTATCTTCTTCTGTAGAAATCTTTGGTTTTGGTGAAGAAAAGAAGTATTTGCTGGTATATGCAGACGACAATATTGTCAGGCCAAACGGTGGAAAAATAAAAGAGATCGGAATAGTAAAAATGAGTAGTGGTAAAGTTGATGACATCACTATTTTCGAAAGCAAACAAATTGACAATAAAATGAAAGGGTATATTGTCGCTCCAAAAACCCTTTATGATCTGCTAGATACCGAGAGTTGGAGCATTGAAGATTCAAACTGGTCTACAAGCTATGATGAAGCAGCTGAAAGGATCAGTCTATTTTTACAAAATAGTGTTGATGATGATGTTGACGGTGTAATAACTATAAACGGTGAATTCTTGCAAGATTATATCCAGTTGTATTTGAAGAATCTTAATGGAAATAATAATTCAATTTATTCAGACTTTGCCAATATGAAAGATACAGATATATTGAAGAGGTTTATTAATTTATTACAATCCATGCCAATTACGAACGGATCATTAACAGAATTTTTAAGTGATCAGATCAATGAGAAAAATTTGCTTATAGAATTTTTTGATTTTGACGTCAGTCGCTTAGGCTGGAATGACAGCTATGATCATAGAAGCTGTCAAGACAGCTGTTTTGATGATTTTATAAAAATTAGCGAATTTGAACTTTCGGGGTCGTCTGATGCAGAAGTGACAAGAATGGGATCTTTATTAGTCTCTTTAGAGAGTGGTCTGGTCAAAAGGAAATATATGCTCACTTTTTTCAACACGAGTGATGAGGAATACAAAAGTTATATAAGATTATCTGTTCCACAGGAGTCTGGGTTTGCTCCGGTTACAATGATTGACAGCGATAGCCAATCGGAAAAGTTATTAAATATCAGTGCAGAAAAAGGACGGAAGGAAGCAGGGATTATAATTGATGTTGATCCTGGTGAGAACAAAAGCTTGATATTTAACTGGGAAGGAGGTTTACCCTCTGAACATGAAAGTTATCAGATGAGATTATTAAAACAACCTGGCACGGGAACAGTTGATACTAATGTAAAGATGCTATACTCAAATAAGGCTAAAACGATGACAAAAGGGAACGATTTCTTGACCAAGAGGGAAAGCTTGCTATATAATTCTACACTGTTGACTGATGAGATCATTCAGTTAGACCTAAATAAGTAATGTATGGATAAAGTAAGTCTCAAAGCGGAAAAAAGAAAGCTTACAGGAAGAAAAGTAAAAAAACTTCGTGAAGAGGGTATTTTGCCAGGAAATATTTATGGAAAGAAGTTCAAGTCGGAAACTATTCAACTTGACAAAAAAGAATTTGGAGAAGTATTCAATAAGGCAGGGGAAACTAGTTTGGTAGAAATTTCAATTGATAAAGATAAGCACTTGACTCTTATTAAAAATATTCAAAAAAACCCAGTCTCAGGTGATCTTATTCATGTAGACTTTCTAAAAGTTTCACTTAAGGAAAAGGTTACAGCTATGATCCCATTGGAGCTGTTGGGTGATGCACCCGCTGAAAAACAAGGTGTGGGAACTATTGTCCAATATATTGACGAAATAGAAGTTGAAGCTCTTCCTACAGATCTTCCTGAAAAGTTTGTTTTAAGTGTCGAAGACCTTAAGGATGTAGATCAACAACTTAAGATAAGTGACCTTGATGTTGACAAGGATAAGATAACTATTAATCATGAACCTGATCAAATTCTTGTGAGAGTTGAAGAGGTTTCTGAGGAAGAGATAGTTGAACCAACTTCAGCAGAAGGGGAATTGGCTGAGGGTGAAAAACCAGAAGGAGAGTCCGTAGAAGGTCAAGAAGAAGAGGTTAAAAAAGGTGAAGGACCTGCACAGTCAGGAAAAGAAGAATCTCCATCAGAAAAGTAGTTTCTACAGACCAAGTTCTGTTTCTGTGTCCTTAACTTTATTAAGATTTGGATTTATATCCTTTGCTTTTTCGAGATATCTTATTGCTTTTTGAATGTTTCCCGTTTCGTATTCAATTTTCGTAAGTTCTAACCAGCCATCGATATAGTTGGGATTCTCTTTCATATATGATGTCCAAAAAGACCTTTCTTTCTCCATAGAATTTTGCGTATTCATACCTAGAGTTTGTGTTTGCTGTTTGGGGGGTTGCGGAACTTCTCTCTCAAAATTGACAGAAACAAATGCGATGAGAACGTAAGAAGAGGCAAGAAGTGTCAAACTTATATTTTTACTTTTAGCACCTTTTTCTAATACAAAAAATCTTAAGATCTTATTATACTTTTTGATTATTGAATTTTTAATATTCCTTAGACCGTTATTTAATGTCTGATTTTGTTTTGCCATGATTTGAAATTGAAATTGCTTGTATAATTAATAGTATGGATAATAATCAAAATGTCAATCAAGAGCAAAAAGAAAACTTTGCTGGTGTAACTACAGGAACTGATAGAAGTAATTTCAGCAATAAAGAGGTTGTTTATCAAAGCAAAAATAACAGTATGAATTTGGAAAATGAACAAAAGATAGAAAAAATACCGGAAATTAGCGAGCCGGAGGATAGTTATAATGCAGGGAATAAGTCCGATGTGGTCTATAAGATATCAATATTATTTTTAGTATTATCAATTGTAGGGCTATTTATTTATATTTTTATTCGGTAGTGTCTGTAAGGATGGCCAAGAGGAGATAATTAATGGCTTATCGCTGCTTTTAAAAATATTTTGCCATATCGCTTCTGTGACAAAAGGCATAAAGGGATGAAGTAATTTCAAGCTATTGAGATATATATGTCTAAAGATAGACAGAGCGATTTCTTTATCATTTCGGTCTTTGATGCTTTCCAAATAGTTTGATGCAAGCTCGTCCCACATAAAGTGATAGATCGTTTCAGAAGCTTCTGCAAAACGATATTTTTCAAGTGAATTATTAACTTTTTTAATTGTTTTTTCCAGGGACATAATTATATCTTTGTCTTGTTTTTTGAGTTTGCTTTCAAGAGTCTTTGAGTAGATGGGAATATTTTTGTTTGATTCTTCTATCATTAGATTCATAAACCTTGCCATGTTCCAGATCTTATTGGCAAAATTCCGGTAGGCTAGGATTTTGTCCTTCGGGAAATTAAAATCTTTTCCATTGGCAGTCCCACTTATTAATCCAACCCTTAATGCATCTGCGCCATATTTTTCAAGATATTCATCAGGGCTGATTACGTTACCTAGAGATTTGCTCATTTTCCTACCATCCATTGCCCTTACAAGTCCATGCAGATAAATATCTTTAAATGGGGCTTTGCCTGTCAGATATATCCCAAACATTAACATTCTTGATACCCAGAAGGGTAAGATTTCCCAGCCTGTTTCAAGTACATCTGTTGGGTAGAAATATTGAAAATCTTTACTATCAGGATACCCAAGAGTAGTAAGAGGCCACTGTCCTGAAGAGAACCAGGTATCAAAAGTGTCAGTCTCCTGTAAATATCTTTCACCAGGTTTTTCAGTTGAGATCTTATATACTGCACCTTTCGGAGCAAGGAGTGTCTGAAGACCTTTTTCAATCTCTGCCAGTGAATATTCTTTCAGCAGATTCCCGACGGTTCCGGTGATCGTCTCTTTTTGTTTTGAAAGAAAAGTGATCTTAAGGTTTTTATTTTCATCAACGTCGTACCATGCCGGGATCCTGATCCCCCAGACAACCTGACGGCTAATTGGCCAATCATGCATATCTTTCATCCACTTGTGATACTTTTTCTCCTGCCATTTTGGGTAGATCTTTACTTGTCCCTTTTTAACGACTTCATGCGCCGGTTTTTTTAATGGATCGACTTTTATAAACCAATTGGGCAATATTGTAGGTTCAATATCATGTCCACCCTTGTAACAGACAGAAACGGTATGTTGATAATCTTCATCGATCTTTTCAACAAGTCCTTTTTGCTTAAGGATATCTATCGTTTTTTCTCGTGCGTTGATCACTTTTTGCCCTTCGAGATCTTCCGACTTTTCGTTAAGTCTTCCGTCAAGATTTAATAGGGAAATGATCTTTAAGCCATGTTTTTTTGCGACCTCAAAGTCGTTTTTATCATGAGCAGGAGTTATTTTGACTACACCAGTTCCGAATTCCATATCAACGAATTCATCTTCAATAATCTCCATCTTTTTACCTGTAAGGGGATTCTGGAACTTGAAAGAAAGAAGCTGCCTCTTATGTTTATCTTTCGGGTTGATGGCAAGATGAGTATCTACAAAGATAGTTTCGGGCCTGACTGTTGCAACAACAACATGATCTTTGCCTTTGAACTTTTTATTGTCAGATATTGGGAATTTCACATAAACAAGAGGGTCTTTTCTTTTTATATGTTTGACCTCCAGATCTGCAAAAGTTGTTCCGCAATTAGGACAATAGTTGACCATATAATCATCCCGGTAGACTAACTTATCTTTATGGAGTTTTTTGAAAGTGTCTGTGACGATCTTTATTACTTTATTATCCAGCATGAAGGTATATTTGTCCCAGTCGACACTTGCACCCATTTGCTTGATCTGATCATTAATGAGTTCCCGGTTTTCTATCACAAAATCCCAGATGTTTTTGTATAAGCTCTGTCTGTCAAAATCCATCCTGCTTTTACCATTTTTGCGAAGTTCTCGCTCGAAAGTTATTTGGGTTTCAAAGCCAGCATGATCAGTTCCAGGGGTCCAGAGAGTAGAGAAGCCCTGCATTCTTTTCCATCGGATCAGAAGGTCTTCAATGGCGATCATTAAAACGTTACCGATATGCATTTTTCCTGAAGCGTTTGGCGGTGGGAGAAGTATTGTATAAGGTTTTTTACTTTTATCAACTTTTGCCTTAAAAGCACCACTTTCTTCCCAAAGAGAATAAATTTTACTTTCCCATTTTTGATGGTCGTATCTTTTTTCCATTGTTTGATTCCAAAAGACCCTCCTTCACTAAGGTTTCGGAAGGGTTGTGCTATTTATTAATTTAATATTACACAAAAAACCTCTCTTTTTTGAGAGGTTCTACTTGGTTAGAAAAGTAGAAGGTACCAACCTTCTCTGTACTTAATTCACTGCTATAACGGGCTTACCCGTGTGACTTGAGTTTCTTTTCGGTCACAAGCTTGCTTGGGGAATAACCAAGCTCGAACGCTTTGTGCTTATTATAACACAGCAGGAAACAAAGAAAGAAAATCAAAACCTTATATTTTCAAGTCAATTTTTAGAGATAGTGTCTAAAATATCATTAGCAGAAACATTTCCTTCTCTTAAGATCTTAATATTATATTCAGAAAGATCAATTATTGTAGAGGGTTTATTTTCAGGGAGTGTGCCTGCATCTAAGATCAAGTCAACTTTTGATACATCCAAAACATTTTTAACATCACTAATAGAATAAGGAGTTTGTTCTCCCGTACGATTTGCAGACGGTGTGGTGTAGGGAAGATGCAAACATCCACTAAGAGATTGAGTGGTCAAGTTGTCAGGGATCTTGACTCCCAGTGTACTTAGACCTCCGGTTAGAATTCCAGGAATAGGGGAGCATGGTCTTTTTTTCAAGATCATTGTTAACGGACCTGGTAAGAGTTTTTCAAAAAGTGTTTTAGAGGTCTTGTTTGGTATTGTAAGTTTTCGTATCATATCCCAATCCCTTACTACGACATGAGTGGGTTTGTCAGTCCGTCTGTTTTTTAGCCGGTAAAGTTTTTTTATAGCCTTTTGGTCATAAGCATTGACGGCAATCCCGTAAGCGGTGTCAGTGGGATAGATAACCAGCCCGCCGCGTTTTATTGCATTTACAGCTTTTTCAATTGCTTTTGGATTGGGGTTTTTGTGGTTGATTTTAATTAACTCCATAAATTACTAGAGGTCTAATATTGTAGCGTCTGGTTTTGCATCGAGCTCTTTCCATGAGGAAGATTTTTTGCTGAAAAAGGCACGACTTGCAATAAAAGTTGCATTATCAGTGCTTAGACTGGGGTTGGGTACATGAAATACTATATCCGGGATTTCGACTTTGCTTCGATATCCTAATTTTTTACGAAGTCGCTCATTGGCGGATACACCGCCAGACAGTAACAATGAAACTGGTTTTAAGTTAACGCAGGCTTTAATTGTCTTTTCAACAAGAGAATCAACAATAGCTTCCTGGACTTCAGCTGCGATCTTGTTTAGATCAAACCCACTACTTTTATTAAGATAGTTTTTAACAGAGGTCTTTAACCCTGAGAAACTAAAGTCATAATCATCACTTTCGATCATTGGTCTGGGAAAAAGATCCAGTTTTACATTCTTAGCAACGGAAAGGTATTTTTCAGCTTTTTCAGAGATTTCCGGACCTCCGGGGTATGGCAATCCTAAGATCCTTGCTATCTTATCGAATGCTTCGCCTGCAGCGTCATCTCGTGTGCTGCCAAGCACTTTAATATCATTGTGGTTTTTTATAAGCAAGAGTTGTGTATGACCGCCGCTTACAACTAGATTGATCGCTGGAAAAAGAGGGAGAGGGGTGTCGCCTTTGTGACTTCCTTTTTTATTGTTTTTAATGAAACTTCCATAGGCGTGAGCAATTATATGATTGACTGGAATTAGGGTTTTTGAATGCCTGTATGTAAGAGTTTTTGCAGTTTCCACTCCTACCAGAAGTGATCCAATAAGACCCGGTCCGTAAGTTACAGCTATAGCGTCGACATTGTCGCTCAGCGTTTTTGTTGCAGTTGCTTTTAATATTGGGTTGTTGTGATCCGGTGTGCCAAATGCCTTCAACAAACATTCTTGTATTATCGGGATGATATATTCAACCTGTTTTCTTGCTGCCACTTCTGGGATTATTCCGCCTGTTTTTGCATGCAGATCACTAGAGCTTGCCACGCAACTTGATAGAATTTTTGTTCCGTTTTCTACAATTGCAGCTGCAGTTTCATCACAACTTGTTTCAATGCCCAGAATTATCATTTTTCATTACTAAATCTGCAGATCATATTATATCTTCCAGTATTTTAATTAACAGGGGCCGTACCTCTTAAGAACTTTGCCTGCCAGGGTTGGAAGTTGGAATAAAAAGTCTTTTCAAAAAGCACTTCTCCGTCTTTTTCTACTTTATAATCAAAATTTACTTTTGCGCCCCATGCTTTCCAATCAATTTGTTTAATTTGTCCTTGAGGAAGTGTCGGATCATCGATGTAAAGATCTTCGGGTGGGGGAGTTGAGCTGGTTATTACGGGTTCTGTCATTGTGACAACCCTACCGTCATTTGTCCCATACATTTCAAAATCCAAAGTTGATTGCTGTGGGTCGTAAACAGTTTGAATTAAAATATGTCCGGGTGTGTTATTTTTGATTTTAAGATCGGTTGTCGGTGCATACACGGTTGCGTCTATTCCTGGAGGGTAACCTTGTTCGTAGTAAGTTACTCTGTACGAATGAGCACGTCTTTCAATAATCGGCAGACCTGCATTTAAAGCAGCCCGGAAGAGAGTTGTTGACACTTGACATACTCCGCCTCCATCTCCAAGCAGTGTCTGTCCGTCTTTTATGACATATGCTTTTTGGTAACCTGTAAGCTCCGATATGTCTCCCACTGTGTTATTAAAAGACAAAATTCCGCCAGGTTTTATTAATGTACCGTTAAATTTATCTGCGGCTACACCAATATTATGAATCCTTGAAGATATTGAACCACGAAAAGTTGAAGAACCTTTAGCTATCAGTTCTTTGATCCCTAAATCATTAACTTGGTCTGTTGTTATCTCAGGAGGGATGGTTTTGTACACAACTTCAACTTCAATATTATCAATCAAAGATCCAGTCAGTTGTAAAAGAGCACTAGATATGTCTTCCGACAACTTGAGTTCATCTATAATAATTCCATCTCTGGAAGGAATGAATTCTTTAATTGAACCGTTTATGTATTCGAATACTGAGTTTTGAGGTTTAATGTTTTGATTTTGAGAAAAAGTGATAACGAAATAGTCGATATTTTCAGTTTGGGGCTGTCCTTTGTAGTTAAGAAGCGAAAGAATTTCATTAGTTGTCAGAGTGACTTCTGTGTCATCAATTAACAAAATAATGGTTTTATTTTTCAGGGAGTCTGCAAGAGTGCGAAATTCATTTATCTGCTCGCTTGTTAAAGTGGGATCAATCTCAGTTAATTTTATGGGGATTGGTCTAAAGTCAGCGTTTGATATTGCATTGTCGATCTCTGATATTAGTTTCCCCAAGTCTATACTTGTACCTTTGTCGCCGGGATTGATTATAACTTCACCAGCTTCGATACGGGCACTTGGATACACCGGTTCGTCCGTTACTCTTGCTGAAATCGCAGACAATAAACCTTCCAATTTCTGTCTGTTGTACGTATAGACAATTTCCATGTCGTGTTGTGTAAACAGTGAATTCAGGAATCCTTTAATGTAGTCAATGATGTTTCCGTTCCGGTAAAATGAATATGTGACTAAAACGGTTTTTTCAATATCATATTCCAGATCGAAATCCTCTGTATTGATTTCAAATTTTTTGTCGTGAGACACTAGCTCTAAAGAGTCGGGGGAGGAGAATTTCTCTGACAAAATGTTTGTTGCCTGTTTTGTAGAAATTGAGGACACATTAAGGCCGCTTATATAGAAGTTTGGAAAGATCTTACCGTGTATCAAGTTTGCTGATATAAATAAAACAGCACTTATAAAAAGCGAAATTACGATTAAAATAATTAGGATCAGCTTTTTTTTCATATTCTTTTATGATCGATCTATTTAACTTAGTTAAAGTATAACAGCGAGTTTCAATATACCGTGGACATAATGAAACAGTGGTATATATAATTAAACTACAGATATTAATATAATAGTAGATTAAGGAACTATTTATACAAATAGTGATTTTATTGTTTAAGGCAAATAACTTTTTATTTGATGCTAATATACTATTTCTCAAAAACCAATTAATATGACAGACCAACCGGCAATATCTGAAGACAATAAGGCAACCATGCAAAAAAAAGATAATGTTAATGAGTCAGTTAAGATTAAAAGTGGGGATTTATTTTCAAATTTTACGCTTTTGAATTTTTTGAGACCAAAGTCGGCAACCAAAATTCCAAAAGAAGTTACAGGAAAAATCCAAAAACCTGTAATTAAAAATCCAGCTATTTCCAAGAAACCATTTACTAAAAGTAGCATCTCAAAAAAGAAGATCTTTATTATAATATTGCTTTTTCTGTTTTTAATCATTTTGCTTTTGCTGGTTGCGGTTGCGATTAGAAATAAACCGGAAAAAACTGTTGGAGAGCGAGGGAAAATTACATGGTGGGGGCAAAGAGATGCGAACTTGGTTCAGCCTCTTATTGACAAGTTCGAAGAAGAAAATCCCGGGGTGAATGTTGTATATCAAAAACAGGAACCTATAGACTATAGAATCAGGCTTCAGAATTTGATCAAAAAAGGTCAAGCTCCGGACATATTCACTCTTCATAACACTTGGGCACCTATGTTTAGAGAAAACTTGGATGTGCTGCCTCCCAGCGTAATGGAAAAAGATCGCTACAATAGCATTTTTTATCCTGCGATAATCAGCAGTTTAACGAGTTCTAAAGGAATTGTGGGTGTACCTCTTGGGTATGATGCTTTGGTTTTATACATCAGCCAGGATCTGTTTTCGACTGCCTTTGCCCAGCCACCGCAGACATGGGATGATTTTTGGCAATTAGCAGATCATTTAAAAGATGTTTATAATGACCGCATTATCCAAGCTGGTGCGGCGATGGGATTGACTGGTAATGTTGAGCATTGGCAGGAGATAATTGCTCTTTTGATGATCCAAAACGAGGTCAATCTTTATCAACCTGCTGGCCAGAGAGCACAGGCAGTTTTGGATTATTACACTTCATTTACCGGTAAAAAAGCAAAGATATGGGACGAAACACTTCCGGAATCGGTGATCGCATTTGCGAACAAAAAGGTCGCAATGATATTGGCACCCACATATAGGGCAAATGATATTAGAAAGATCAATCCCGACCTCAGGTTTTATACTGTACCGGTTCCTCAAATACCTCAGGATCAACCCGAGAATCCTGATATCACTTATGCAACTTTTTGGTTCGAAGGCGTTTGGAATAGATCGGTAAACAATGATATTGCGTGGGAACTTCTCAATTTTTTGACTGAAAGAGACAATCTGGTTGAACTTTCCAATAACTATCAAGCAAATGGATTAATACCTGAGGCTTTTCCTAGAAAAGATATGAGAGTTCTAATAAAAGACAATTCAATATTGGGATCTGCTGTAAATTTGGCAGACCACTCTGTAAGCTGGTTTTTGGCTGATGATACTTCAGATGGAGAAGGCGGGATCAATTCACAGTTATCTTCGGTTTTTGCAAGCGGTGTGACTGAAAGCTTGAGAGGTAACAAAAAATCTGCTGAGATCGTTTCCGGGCAGCTACCCTCTGTTCTTTCAAAATATGGTTTGGTTTCTTCCCAAACTCGGTAATACAGCAATAAAGTCATTCTTCGTCAGCCAGATTTTAAAAAGAGTGTACACAAGGTTGAATAGAGCGAGTACTTATGTCTAGAGTTTTGGTTTTTTGATATCCTGACATTGCGATGTTTAAGTTCATGAAAATAAATTACTTCTTGACAAAACCAAAATGTATTGATTAAAATAGCACTCGTAAATATTGAATGCTAAATTTACTATAGTACTATGTCAGCTAAGAAAAATAATTCCGTCAGAAAAAGCAAAGTTAAGAATCTTTCACTTGCCCCGGGGTATGTATTAATTGAACCATTGGAAGCAGAAACAAAAACAGCCTCAGGAATTTATCTTCCCGAGAATGTATCTGAAAAACCCCAAAAAGGAAAAGTACTATCAGTAGGTGGTATTTTGGTCACAGAATATGGTGCCAAGATAGAACCTCCCGCAAAAATAGGAGACATTGTGATCTATAAAAAATGGGGTGGCAATGAGGTTAAAATGGGAGGCAAAGAATATCTGTTCACAAAATTTGAGGACATATTGGCAATAGAGAAATGATATGGCAAAACAACTAAAATTTTCAGATGATGCAAGACAAGCCTTAATGGCAGGTATAGATATTGTCGCAAAAGCGGTCGTCACGACTTTAGGGCCGAAGGGAAGAAATATTGCTCTTGATAAAAAGTACGGTGCGCCAAACATCGTTCATGACGGGGTGACTGTAGCAAAAGAGATAGATCTTGAAGATCCGTTCGAGAATATGGGTGCACAGCTTGTAAAAGAGGCAGCTGATAAAACCAATGACGCTGCAGGTGACGGTACAACCACAGCCACACTTCTGGCACAAACGATGTCTGCAATAGGAATGAAAAATATCACAAGCGGAGCTAATCCAATGGTTGTCAAAAAAGGAATAGAAAAAGCTGTTGAAGCTGTCGTTAAAGAGCTCCAAAAAATTGCAAAACCGATAAAAAGCCAACAAGAGATCGAGCAGGTTGCCACAATTTCTGCCGGCGATAAAACAATTGGAGTAAAGATCGCTGAAGCTTTGGAAAAGATAGGCAAAGACGGAGTTGTCTCAGTTGAAGAAGGAAAAGGTTTGACCTTGGATATTGAATATAAAGAAGGAATGGAATTCGACAGGGGATATGTCTCACCTTATTTTGTCACCGATCCGGAAAGGATGGAGGCAGAGGTGGAGGATGCTTATGTTCTTATAACTGATAAAAAGATCAGCTCAGTTCAAGACATGCTACCTTTTTTGGAGAAATTTGTAAAGGTCAGCAAGGATCTGGTTATTATTGCCGATGAGTTGGAAGGCGAAGCGCTTGCCACCTTGGTGGTCAATAAGCTCAAAGGTACTTTCAATGTGCTGGCAGTGAAAGCGCCAGGCTTTGGTGACAGGAGAAAAGAAATGCTTGAGGATATTGCAATTCTCACAGGTGGTTCTGTGATAAGCGAAGATACCGGCAAAAGTTTTGAAAATATTGAAGTTACCGATCTTGGTCAAGCCGATAAGGTATGGTCTGATAAAGAAAACACTCAAATCATTGGCGGGAAAGGTGCAAGCGGAAAGATCAAAGCACGAGTGGCTCTTTTGAGAAGGCAGATCAATGAAAGCGACTCTGAGTTTGATAAAGAAAAACTGGAAGAAAGGCTGGCGAAGCTTTCAGGAGGAGTTGCACAGATAAATGTTGGTGCCGCAACAGAGATTGAACTTAACGAAAAGAAAGAAAGGGTCAAAGACGCGGTTGGTGCAACTAAAGCAGCAGTTGATGAAGGAATAGTTCCAGGCGGTGGGGTCGCTCTTCTTGCTTCTGTGAAAGCACTCGATTCGGTTGAAGCAGAAACCGAAGATGAAAAGGTCGGAATAGATATTGTCAGATATGCCTTAGAACAGCCGTTAAGATGGCTTGCTAAAAATGCCGGAGAAGATGATGGGTACGTTCTCAGGAAAGTGTTAGATTCGAAAGACAGTGACTATGGTTATAATGCTCTCACTGGCGAATTCGGCTCAATGACAAAGTTTGGGATAATAGATCCTTTGAAAGTCACAAGATCAGCTCTCCAAAATGCAGCATCCGTTGCAATGATGGTTTTGACAACTGAGGGTCTAGTTACAGATTTGCCGGAAAAAGAGGACAAGATGCCACCAATGCCGGGTGGTGGGATGGGTATGGGAATGTAATCCCCGAAATTAAACTTCACAAAATTTCATAATTTCTTCAACACGAGACTGGTAATTGATAATTCCATTTTATAATTTTGTATAATACGTACTATGAAAAGACAAAAGCTTCAAATGTTACTGGATGCGGTTGAGTCTGAACTGTCTAAGGCAGCTTTGCATTATAAAGAAAATAAGATCGCTTCCGAAAAAATGAATGAAACAACCCGTACTTCCTGGTCAGCAGCAGGGGATAGAGAGTATGCGAAAGATCAGGAGGAAGTCACGAAAATGAACTTAGACATGCTTAAAAACTTATCTAAGGAGCTTAAAAAAGCCGTTAATAATAAATATCCAGACAAGATCGAACCCCCATGTTTTGTAAGAGTTCATATTGATGGAGAGGATATTGAATTTTACTTGGTAGAAAATGTTGCCTCAGTCGAAGGTTTTAAGATTGTGTCTATAAGTTCACCTGTAGGTAAAGAGCTTCTGAAAAAGAAAAAATACGACATTTATAAATATACCGATATAAAGGGTAAAATAATCGGTATTGAGTAGTATTTAATATTACTTACTTTTACTAATAAAAATGAATATTGCTGAAATTTTTAGAATAAAAAAGACTGGTAATTCAACACCAGATCCACTACAAAAAGAATTATCGAAAGTGCAATATGCAATTTCGAAACGTAGTAGAGAAGACCCATATTATAATCAGCTTTTAACAAATCTCGAAATTGCACAATATTTTGGGCTTGAAGGGGAGTATATAGTGCATTCTTGTAGAGATCTGGCAGAGTTAGCTTATGATCCAACGGGAGACAATTTCGTTAAAAAACAAACTTGGATGAGGGCAAAAGAAACAGTTTATATGAGAGAGAGAACAAGCGGAAGGATGATAACTATGAAGTTGTATCCACAGTATTATGCTGCTATCCAAAGAGGCTTTAAGACCTTTGAAGGAAGAGCATACGACCCACAATCCTCTAAAAGATATGCTGACATAAAAAAGGGGGATGCCATCTTGTTTGAAGTAAACAAAGAAATTGAAAATTGGGAAGAAGAATGCAAACATTTAAGTATTGATCCTGATAAACGATTAGAGACTGATGTTGGTCAGGTGTTTTACGGTGCCTTAGTTCATGAGGTTTTTCAGATGTGTCCAAGATTAGGCGTTGAGTTCCAACCCATGATTTCCGGACCATCAGAGCTGATAAATCTACAAAGAGCAGCTGTGTATTATTCTTTTCCTGAATATAGTAGAAGAATTAGTGAAAATGGCTTCATCGGTATAGAAGTACTAAATCCTAGACTTGTAGATTAGCGCTTGTTTTAAAAATATTCCAAATTATGGAAGTAATGTGAAGGGATTGATTGGATAGTTATGGTCTCGAATTTCTAGGTGTAAATGATCACCATATGCTCTTCCGGTTGCACCCATTGCTCCTATTACAGTATGGATATCTACCATTTGATCCCTTTCTACGAATATTTGTGACAAGTGAGCATACAAAGAGGTTATGTCATTACCGTGATCGATAAGTATTGCATTTCCGTAAGCATATTTTGAATATTGTATACCCGTAACCTTTCCTGAAAGGATAGGATAGATCGGGTCACCAGTGACACCATCGAGATCGATCCCGGGATGATAAAACTTATATCCTTGAGTAATTCTAATGTTTTCCGTAGGATATCTTATTCCGCTTTCTGTGGTCATGACAACAGGCGCTTTTGCGATAAAATTCTCATTAGCTTCTTCTGAAAAACCATTAGACGAGGGAATGTATGAGGTTGCTATGGCAAAAACAGCCAAGTTCATTCCCAGAAATCTTTTGATTTTCTTGTGTTCAAAAATATGGCGGAAGAACCTGGAGAATTTACTGCCTGTCCGGATGCGGCGGATATCTTCCAGTTTGGGAAGCAAAGGGTCATTTTGGGAATCACCGCGCCTTTTGACTAGTGTAAGGTCAATTCTCCTTTTGGCCGGCAGATTTAATGATAGTTTTATCATGATACTCTGTTTCTTTCTCTCGCCCAGAGCTTCAGCGAGTTTGTCTGAACCTTTTTGATTTAGACAGAAAAAATCTAAAGCAGGTGCTTTAGATTTTTATATTGTAAATTCCTTAAAAATCGTTATTTTATTAAGAACAGAAGGTATTTTAGGGGGGTGATTAAGATATGTCAAGGAAACCTTCGGGTTATGTGCGGAAAGAATTATAGGATAATTCTTCAGACAATAATTACACAAGTCTGATGTTAGACAATAATATTTGGGTATAATTAATTTAATGAAAAATGCACTTGTCCTACACGGCTGGCCACAATATGATATTAGTGACCACTTTTTGTGTAACTATTTAAGAAAATCAGGATACAAAGTATTTCCCCCCAACTTGTTTTCAGAAGACTTTCTTTTAACAGTAGAAAATATTTTAGAAGAGGTTGAGACACAAATGGTCAAAGAAAAACCTGACTTAATAATTGGAATATCAATGGGGGGGCTGATTGTCCCTTATTTTGCAGAAAAATATCCTGTATCAAAGTTGGTGTTTATTTCCTCAGGACCCAAGTTAGAAGCTAGGTCAAAAGGGTTTAATTTAATGATAAGTGTTGCAAATTTGTTGTTGAGGGTGAAGATGTTTTCGTTCTTGATTAAATTACCAGATTTTATTTTCAAATTCTTTTATAAGTTATCGAACCCTTTCAATGGTAACGAAGATGATAGAGGTTTATATGAAGAGGATGCGGAGGAAAATATAAGTTACATAAAAAGCATTTCGCTATCCAAAGAGAGAGAAATTCTAAATTTTGTATTGGGAATAGACAATACTGATCTATTGGTAAATCTGGAAAATGAAACTCTTATCTTTAGTGGGGAAAAGGATCTGCTGATGACAAAGGGTAATGGAGTGAAGTTGCACAAACTATTAAGAAATAGTGAACTGGTAGTAAACAGTGGTGGTCATTTCAACTCATTTACCGAAAAAGATCTACTAAAATTCGATAGATTTATCAAAAACTGAGACTGAAATAAGTTTTTTTCTTATTTATTCTCAAGCTAACCAATTGAAGCCAGGACGGGAATTGTTACGCACTCATTGCAGAGTTGCGATACTAAGATTCACAAAGTGGACTTGATCTTACGAGAGGCCAGGACGGGAATCGAACCCGTGCATCGCGGTTTTGCAGACCGCAGCGTTTCCACTTCGCCACCTGGCCGATGATTAGTATTTTACAACAAATAGCTTGTTAAAGAAAAAACCCGTTTAGAAATGTAACTAAACGGGTTTTTTAATAACCTTACAAAGATCACTCTTTTTTCTTGGATTTTGCCTTTACAGTGATCTTTCTTGGTCTTGCAGCTTCAGTTTTGGGAATGTTGAGTGTAAGTACTCCATCCTCGATTTCTGCCTCGGCCATGTCCCATTGTCCACCTGATAGAGCTGCAGTGTAGTAATATTGATAACTCCCAAAGCTATATTCGTCTTTACCTTTCTTTTCCTCAGACTTTTCTGCCTTGATGGTCAGAACTCCGTCTTCGATATGAACCTCGACATCCTTGGAAGGGACTCCTGCAACAACAGCTTCAACGATTATATTTTTTTCACCTTCATGGATCTTAAGACCTCTTTGTGAGGATGAAAAATCAAAGTCTTCAATCCAACGTGGAAAAGTAAAAAGATTTCGGAAAGGATCTCTTTTAACTATATCTGTCATGTTTAATCACCTCCCTTCGTCCTCCTTCGTGTTGAATCTTCGGAGGGTATGACCCTCCATAGCTTCAGCGGAGGAGAGTTTTTTATTCTTTGCTTTTCTAATTCAAGTATGATTATCATTTGAATTGGCTTCGGAGGGCAAGCCTCCTTGAAACTTATGTTAGCACTCAAACCTCTCAACTGCTAATTTATATTAATGGGGGAGAGCAATATTGTCAAGGGTATTTATTGGATATTTGGTTTGACGCTAAGTTAAGCCTTTGGTAAACTCTTAAGTCGTGAACAAACTCAAGTATATATTTTTGGGGATAATTTTGACCGCACTGATAATTGCCGCAGTATTGTATCTGGTTGGCTACTTTAATCCAAAAAGTGCAGGTTTATACATTGAAACGATACCAAACGCTTCTGTTTATGTAGGCGGTGAAGAGGTTGGAAGAACACCCTACAAAGCAACAAGTGACCCTGGAAATGTGACAATTAAATTGGTGCCTGAGTCGTTTGAAATACCTCTTGCTCCTTATGAAACAAAAGTTAACTTGGTGTCTGGAGTAGAAACTATATTAACAAGAGAGTTCGGTCAGACTAATGATCTTTCTGCTGGCGAGGTCTTGTCTTTTGAACGGGTTGAAGAAAGTCAAACCGGTCTTTCAGTTATTACCAATCCCGACTCGTCTCAAGTTATTATAGATGGTACTGTCAGGGGTTTTTCACCCTACACAACAACCTCATTGCCTGAAGGAGAGCATATTTTAGAGATAAAAAGAGAAGGCTATGTGGGCAGAAATATGAATATAAATATCCGATCGGCTTATAAATTGACCGCTGTTGTAAGTTTAGCACCGTCTTCGGAGGAATTAACTCAGGAAAATGAAAAAGACAAAGAAAGTTTGTTGTTGGAAAATGAAGAAAAAGAACCTGTTGCCAAGGTTACGATCCTTGATACAGGAGTAGGTTTTCTTAGAGTTAGGAAGGAACCATCTACACTTGCTGATGAGGTTGGCCGGGTTATTCCCGGTCGTGATTATGTGCTTTTAGGAACGGACGAAGACACCGGTTGGTATAATATTGTCTATGAAGTTGACGTGACGAAAGAAGCTTCTTCTTCTGGCTGGATATCCAATACTTATGCTGAGATAGTTGAAGATAAGCTAGATACAGCAGACCCGGAAGCAAAAGGTCCGACACCGACCCCTTCGTAATACTAAGGCATTGCGGATGCGTAGTATAAGATCGCGATTATGGAAATAAGCCAGATACCTATTGATAAGACCAAAGGAATATCTGTCAAAAGGAGCTTTTCTGGCGCCTCACTTTTATCTTGAAAAATTATGCTTTCGTATCTCATGATCCCGAAAATAACTATTGGAATGGTTGCCATCATGAGTTTGCTGATTGTTGTTGTTCTTGAAATCTCTGCTAAAAATAGCCATACAGAAAGGTCAACCGGCGGGGATTCAAAAAATGTGAAGAGCGCCCAGCTCATCCATGCCGCATTTCCGAACATGGTGACATATGAGTCGATAAGTCTTTTTGAATATCTTGTTAAACTTTTCCTTGTTGAGCCTATCATTACTTTGGAAACTACTCCCAGCTCGGCTCTTCTTTTTCCTGAGGCAAGAAATAATGCTACCGAAATTACACAAAGAAGAAACCACACAGATAAATGTGCATTTATTACGAAAGCCCCAGCATACACTCTGATTATGAAGCCAGAGGCAATGATAAGGATATCGATTATTGAAAGATTTTTTAAGCCTAGACTATAAAGGGCCTGTATTGCCAAGTAGCTTAACGTTGCTGTAAAGAAAAGAAAGTTAAGCTGTGAGGCTATGTAAAGTGACGTTGAGGCTAAAACAAAAGCTGTAAAATATGCCGTTGAAATATTTAGTTTCCCAGAAGCGATTGGTCTATATTTTTTTATCGGGTGAAGTCTGTCTCTTTTTGCATCAAGAATGTCATTGAAAATATATGTTGCTGATGTTGTTAGACTAAAGGAAACGAAAGCGATCAAAACAATGATAACGTGTGGTTTGCTTAGAAGATTTCCACTGAAGATCAGTGCTGCAAAAAGTGCAAAGTTTTTTATCCAATGAGCGGGTCTTGCTGCTTTTATTAATTCGATCGGTAAGTTAGCCATAGTAAAAATCCTCCTAGAATGGTCGCTACTCCAACAATTGTATAAAACTTATATGATGCGTTCAAATTGAGTGCAAGAATTGCCAGGATAAAAGTTGCTACCCAGTACACGATCGTAACCTGACTTTTGGATAGTCCCAGGTCAAGCAGTTTGTGATGAAGATGTCCTCTGTCACCCCAAACTGGAGATTTTCCTGAAGCCAATCTCCTTATTATTGTATAGCCGGTGTCAATCAAAGGTATGCCCAAAACAACAAGAAGAGTTCCGATCTTGGCTGTTGCCAATATTGACAAAATTGCCAAAAGGAATCCTGCCAGTGAGGATCCTGAAAAACCCGGCATTATCTTTTGGGGGTAATAGTTCCATGGTAGAAAACCTAAAAATGCACCTGCTGTAATGCTGGCCAAGATTATTACTGGCCACTGGGTTATGTCTGCTGAGTAGTTTATGGACAAGGCTGCTATTGTCACAGAGGCGAGAAAGGCAACTCCGGGTAGCTGGCCGTCCACACCCTTTGCTCCCATATTCAGAAAATTCATCAGGATCACTATCCAAAAAAGGGCGAAAATATCAGAAAATATCCATATATTCCTTATCTGGCCAAAAAGCTTAAAAGTTATTTGAGGATGGGAGAGATCGGTATGGCCAATAAAGGGCAAGTTGGCAAAAGCGATGCCTACACCGAAAGCTATTGGTATACCTGCTGCAAAAAATTGAATTAGAAGTCTTTTGTATGGGTTTAGATTGTGCTTGTCATCCAGAAGTCCCAGGATAGTAAGAACAATAGCACCTAGAAGTATTCCTATTGTATGTTTATCTATCGGTAAAAATATAACTGAGGATACAAGCAGTGAAATAAATATTGAAAGACCACCTGCTCTTGGTACCGGATATGTATGAATTACTTTTGGGTGATTGCTTTTTTTTGGATCGTCGATAAGTCCGAATTTATTGGCAAATTTTATAACATACTTAGTAATCAAAAAAGAAACACAAGTTGAAAGAACCAGTGGAAGGAAAAACAGTTTTATAAAATTATGCATATTAATAACTGCCAACTAAAAAGAAAATCTTAACTGTAGTTATTGCAGATAAAAATGTAATTGCAAAACTCACTATTATCAATGTTTTTTTTATGAATTCGTCCCTGGAAAAATAGGTAATGAGTGAATTTATGACAATTACCGCTATTGAAACGACTGCGGGCAGGTAAAGACCGCTTTTGTTTGTAAGCTGACTTTCTCCTTCAGGAAACCCGTAATATAAGGGTACCTCGGGAGGGATTTTTCCACGAAAGAAGAACAAAAAAAGCAAAACCAGTAGGTTTACGAAAAGCGAAATATATATAAGTTTTAGGAAAGGTAGATTTTTTCTAAGCTCTTCACCTGCTTTGTTAAGAGGTTTAGAACCGCCTTTTTTGTTTTGTTTTTTCATATTTCCAGTCATGACTTAGCATAATTTTACCTTTTAAAGCTTATTAAGTCACGAAAACAGGATGAAGTTTGTTTTTTAAATAATTGAACGCAGCCTGTCTGATATGAGGATCCAAATTGTTGCTCCATTTACATCTTTGGTTAAAATATAATTTTTGGAAACAAGCTTGTCTAGTTCTGCAAAGCCGGGAGAGTTTGGTAGAATAACAATCACTTTTGGCATAGTTACTCTTATCTGTTTTATTATCTCTTCATGGGTTGAAAAGTCATTAATATGATAGTCGGCAACGAATTTTATTGGCGGAAGTCTTTTTGATAGTGCATAGATTGCACTACCGTCTCCCCAAACCAACATTTTTTCGTTTTTATCAGTATTTGAGCTGACAAATTCAGCAATTTCGTAATTCCTTTCAACCTCTCCTCCAAAGGTTTTAATATACTGCTGTTTAGTGGTATTACCTGTGGCAAATTTGATAAATCTAACATAGTAATTGACAGTTGAGTAATGCCAGAAGTCAAAATATACGGGGACTAAAAAGGTTATGGTTAGGGGGATAATAACGAGAGATTGTTCCAAGTCCTTTTTGAAAACCAGCATGGCTGCAAGGATCGAAATTGGCGCAACCGATTGTAAAAGGTAGTGCGGATACGGTCTTTCGGAGAGGGTAACTGCGAAAAGTGTCAAGAAAAGCCAAGAGCTGACAAACATAAACTGTCTCGAGAGCTTTTTGCGATATATATATAAGATTACATGAGCCAAAGCGACGATTGCCGCGCGTGTGAGGAGGGGTCCATTTCTGACAAGGAATGGTTCACGGATATCTCCCGGCCTCCAGCTTGAAAGGTATCCAACATTTTGCAGAAAGGCTGCGACAAGATACTCATGGAAAGCACCGCGTAACCAGTACCACAACAAAGTCAGAAGTATTGGTACCATAAAACCCGTGAGCAGATAAGCGATCTTTTTGATGATATTTAAGAGGACTTTGCGTTCAGGTTTGGCAATCGCTACCCACAGAAAGATAATTGCAGCCAGGTCAAACATTGCCGGAACTTTGAAAAGTGTAGCAATTGAAAATAAAACTCCGGCTATCACTAGTTTTTTTGGTTTGAGTTTTTGTTTTTTAATTGTTGGCTTAAGAAGAGTTAAGAATGCGGCAATGGTAAATCCGATCATGAAATTTTCGGCATTGGCAATATGACCCTCTAGTCTGGGAATGGTTGTGTATATAGCAAAAATGACTGTTGCAAGCTTTTGAAGATTACTTTTTTTGGGGTAAAGCACCTCAACAAATTTCCAGAAAAGAAAGATTGTGACCAAACTCCAAGTTGCAAGTATTGCCTTAAACCAAAGCAAGTTACCTGCTAAAGCTGCCGTTAAATATAGTAATGGGGGTTTGTTGTCATGGATCTGGCTATAAAGGGTCAAACCTTTTCTTACACCTTCACCAAGGCTTAGATATATCATTTCATCGCCATAAGAATAAGGTTCAAAGAATGTTGGTATCCTTAGAACCAATACAATGGCCATTAAGATAAATAGCCAGTTAGGGGTGTGAAGGATTTTATTTACTTTTTTAACCATTTTTAGTTTTAGAAAAGTTCTCATTATTCTTTTTCCAGCCACAAAAACTTAAGGCCTTTTTCTTCCCATCTTGCAGTCTTAATCTCAGTATATCCCGGAAGTTCTATCTCTTCAATTGGCCCGCTAGTTGTTACACCAACTCTTTTTGCATTTGACGGGATACTTCTTAAAATGTCACGCTCTTCCATAAGTGCGGTTCCGACAAAGTAGGGAAGGTCTCCACCTTCTGGTATATATATAGGAGAATCAAATCCATAATATTTAGTTTCCCAAAGGTGATGTGCTGAAGAATTCCAATTTATTGTTATATCACCTTCTTGGCGGGTTTGGGAAACGTATTCTCCGAGCTGTCTGAAAGGAAGTTTTTTGGGGTGAGTGAAATAATGAAGATCTATCACAAAAAAAGAAACTATTGTGAGAAAAAGGGGAATGGTGGAAATGTATTTTCTTCTTCCCGAACCGAGGATGATCATTGCACCCGGGATAGTGTACAGAAGGTAACGATTATAGAATATTGACTGGAAAAATTGTGAAACACCATAAGTTATAAGTATCGGCCCCAAAAACCATAGCAATAAAAATATGTTTTTTTCAATTTGTCTGTGCCACTTTCTTATAGCCAAAGTCGTAATAACAAGATATAAGACAATGTCGTAAAATTTAACTCCAAGTAGTGGAATGGTATAGCTTAAGCTTCTATTTCCTAGAGCTAAGTACTCTGAGATCAGATTTGTTAGAGCATCTGCATCTGGCGTTCCTAGCCAGAACCCTCCACCTACCATTTTAGTTTGGTTATACAAGGGAATTAGCCATGGCAGATAACCAATTGCCGTGATCAGAAAAAGCTTAAAGACCTTTTTGCTGGTGATCCTTTTGCCAAAAAGCATTTCTTTGATCCACCAAAGCCCCTGAACAAAAACAGCAAAGAAAGCAAAATGATGAGAATAAAGTGCCCAGAGTGTAAAGAAAACATAACCAATTTTTGTAAGTAAGCTGATTTCTTTGGGTCTGTAGTAAATTTTAAGGAAAAAATACATCGAAGCCGTAACGCCAAGTGCCATTATAGAATACATCCTTCCCTCAAATGCATACATAAAAAAGAAAGGATTCAGAAATGTTAAAAGTGCGACTATAAACCCTGTTTTTTTGCTGTAAAAAAGTGTCCCGATTTTGTAAACAAAAAACACAGTAAGAATGAAATATAAAAAGGAAAGTCCTCTTATGTAAACCTCATCTGTTCCAAGTGTGTTAAAGACTATCCATTCGGTGATGTTCCAAAGAGGAGGTGATGTGTCTGTTGCGATTATTTTTATTATTTGGGGGAGTGATTTCATTGAAAGGATCGCAGAAAAACCCTCATCACCCCAAATAGATTGATTAAAGACAGTTTCTGCAGGCAACATCCTGATATTAGTTTATCAGAGTGATGTGTGTTGTGTGAATATTTATTTTGGATAAGGTGATATTTAGGCTTATAAAACCTTTTTTAGGACAAGTGTTTTGCGATTTATTGGTCAGTATCCTACGTTGTTATAAAATATGCTAAACATGAAGTACAAAAATAAAAGTTATGGAAAAGATGAAATTGGAGGAGGCAGCTTTGAGGATGATGTTTTTGAACATTGCAGGTTTTCAGGACAGGATTTGAATTTTGTCTCCTTTTCGAGGTGTAAATTTAACACATGTGATCTTTCAGGATGCATTTTTAATATAACTTCTTTCTCGGAATGCGTGTTTCCAGGAAGCAAGTTAAGCAATTTAGACTTTTCGGGAGTATCACTAAAAAGTTGTGATTTTTCGGAAAGTTTGATGAAAAATTGTATATTTCAGAAATTGAAAAATGGAAGCAAAAGCGTAAAAGCCAAATTGGATCTAAGAACTTGTTACTTTGAAAACGTCAGAATGGAAAGTTCGATATTTGTTTTGTCTAATTTGGAAAAAGTGAATTTTTCAGGAAGTGATCTTTCAGGTGTTGTTTTTGAGATGTGTGATCTAAGAAAAGCTGACTTCAGGGGATCAAGGCTTGACGGGATAAATTTTAGTGACTGCAAGCTTGAAGGTGCGATTTTAGATATTCAAGGGTTTTTAAGTTATGGTAAATCCAAAGGTTTCACTCTTGACAGCTCCTAGTTGCAAGATGTGTCTCAGACCTTGTCTGTAGTTTTATATTCTAATCTTTTACCAAACATGAGCATTGTTTGTGCGTGAAGCCCGGGCAATACACTCATTGGAAGAGTTATTAAAGGAAAAGTCACCCATTGCAAGACCTCTTTTATTGCCTTAAAGATAGTGTCAGGTTTTGCTTTTTTTGGGCGCAGCTTAAGATCAATTATTACCATGACAACCAAAGCGATGAGACAGATCGTTAGGATCGACTCTGCCATTTTCGGTAAGTTGTAACCCAGAGAAGTTCTTGAGAATTCTGGATTAATCACTGCAGGTAGTGTTGCGCCTAAGGTCAGAAGAAACCAGTTAGTTGACCAAACCACGTGTGTTTCGATCAATTTATATACCCTCATAACCCTTTTAAGAGGAGGTATCTCGGGATGTCTGATCGACTCTTTAATTGCATAGGGTATGTCGCTTGCTCCCCAAGCGTGTCTCTTGCACTGTTTATATCTATTTTTCATTGTTCCAAGCCAGCTTTTAGATTCAGGAGCATCAATATGGGTTGGAATATAAATAGGATCAACCTGTACTTCACCTTTTGTATGAAAGAATGCCTGAAGGAAAAAATGCCAGTCTTCAGGAATAATGTCAGTATGCCAGTAACCAGTTTCGTAAAGAAGTTCAAATGACATGCTGTAAACTGACTGGTTGAACACAAGTCTTGACGGTTCAAGTAGTTCGGAAATTTGTATAGCATGGCCGATAACACCAAGCATTTTTATTGGGAAAGGTATTTTGTGGAAATTGTTATACCAGAATAACGGTGATTGCCATATCTTTATATATCTTTTTTTATCCATTGCAAATTGAAACCCTAGAGCTGCAAAGTAGTTAGGATGAAAAACGGTATCTGCATCACCTTTGGTAACTGTGAAATTTCCCAAATCGATGTTGAGTTTGTCCAAGTGTTTTTTAATTTGTTTTGCACCCCAGGTCTGATTAGAGGCGATGCCTCTAATTTCTCCGGGCAGGCCGTCTGGATGAAGAGTTGTAAAAAAGTATCCAAAACTTTTCCCGTAAATACTTTCAAGTTCTTTTGCTCTTTCTTTTGACCCTTCGGCTCTTTTTTCCAAAGTTACTATTACGTAAAGATTTTTGGTATCGATCTGTTTTTGATTCTTTAGAGAATCTAGTGGTTTTTTTAAGATTTTTACTGACTCATTATAAGTAGGTATTATTACAACGTGTTTTATATCTTTCCAATTTTTAAACTTGGACTGATTTTTATTTTCTTCCCATCTTTTTTTCCAGTCAATTTTAGACCATTCCTTGACCATGAAATAGCCTATGATGCTAAAAAACGCCGCCTTGAATGACTTGAAAAACCAATAAACTATAAATACTAAAAGTGCATAAGCAACAATGTTTGGCATGAAAAGACCTCCAATTGCCGGAAGAAAGATTATTCCCCAAGCCAAAAGACCCGGGAATATTTCAAGAGCCCGTGTTACAAATTTTTCGTGTCTGTCAAGAAATTTTATCATTTGATTAAGGAGATCAAGTCAAAGACAATGTCTATTATATCAAAGCAGGCTATAAACTATTATGACCAAAAGCGATGGGATAATTATTAAAGGGGTTTATCAGTCCAGTCTGGGGAAAAGAGGTTCTGAGTTTTTTATTTGTGTTGAACTAAATTGTGCCTCTATTTTTTCTGACGTTTCCGGCAGGAAAGGTTTCAGATCATATGCAATTTGTCTGATTTTATCAATTAAATCAGATAAGACAGTCTCCCTTTCTTTATTATTCAATTCCCACACCTTTTTTTTGTTGATAAGCTTATCAACTGACGTGATGTTGTCCCAAACATGTTCTAATGCGTCGTTGAATTTGTAATTTTTTAGTTTATTTTCCACCTCTTTACTAAAGGTTGGTTTCGACTTCTTGATGTCTAGCTTAAGATTTTTTGAAAGCCCTGCAACTCTAGCTGTTAGATTTCCAACACCATTTGCCAGATCAGCTTGATAAACTCTCTCAAAGCCTTCTTTAGTAAAATCACTATCTTCAAAAGGGCTGATCTTTGCAAGAAGATAATATCTTAATGCGTCGGTGCCATATTTTTCTGCATATTCGATTGGGTCAATGACATTTCCTAAGGATTTGCTCATCTTTTGTCCCCCAGATGTGATAAACCCGTGGATTAGGACCTGTTTAGTATTAGGTAAGCCTGCTGTCATGAGGATTGCCTGCCACATTGCTGACTGCTGTCTTAGATTGTCCTTTCCGGCAACCTGTATTGCTTTTGGATCATTTTTTGTTCCCCAGAATTTTTCGAATTTGTCTTTGTCTTCTGGCCAGCCAAGGGCGGAGATATAAAATGTTAAAGCATCAAACCAAACATACATTACGTGTTTTGGGTCGTCGGGAACAGCAATTCCCCACGGCATCTTTTCTTTTAGTCTGCTGACACTGAAATCTTTTAACCCACCTTCAACAAAGTTTTTTATTTCCTTTAGTCTGTTTTTGGGCACTACGAAATCTGGATTGTTTTTATAAAGTTCCAGTAGATCATTTTGTAATTTGGAGAACTTGAAAAAATAATTTTCTTCCTCTATCAATTCGATCTCGTAAGTAGGGTGTAGGGGGCACTTGCCATTTTCCAGATCGGAGTCCTGTTTTTCCAATTCACAGCCGACACAATATTTTGCTTTATATACTCCCTTTTCGATGTAGCCATTATCTTTACAAAGCATCCACATTTGCTGTGCCGCTTTAACATGATAGTCATCAGTTGTTCTTGTAATGTTATCGTAACTAAGATTCAAAGCATTTTTTAAAAGATCAAATTTTTCGTAGTACTCATCAACATACTCCTTGGGAGTTTTTTTATTCTCCTGTGCTTTCTGGTATATCTTTTGCCCGTGTTCATCAGTGCCAAAATTAAAAAAAACATCACACCCCTTAAGTCTTTTGTATCTTGCTAGCGTATCTGCTTGGATGATCTCCAGAGCAAAACCTATATGTGGTTTGGCATTAACGTAAGGAGCGGTTGTGGTTATGTAAAAGGCTTTTTTATCTGATTTATGATCTGATTTTGTTTTGTCCATACATATAGTATATAGGTAAGTTAAAAAATATATAAATTTGAAAGTATAAAACTTTGAAAATCTATTTTATGAAGTTTTTGATCTTTTCTGCCCATTGATTTGCCCATTCTTCAGCCTCGATCTTTTCCAATGCAAGTTTAAGCCCCTTTTCTTCCATCTGAGTTTGTACAGAAGCTATGGTTGCTGAGCTTACTTTTAGATTTTCTTTGATATTGCTGTAGCTTCTGCCTTTTTTCAGCCAGTAAGCTATTGCCAATCTTTTGCTAAAAGCCTCCATCTCACTTTCGGTGAAAAAATCATTCAGAAATATTGACAACTCATTTCTGTCTTTCAGATCAACCAAGGCCTGTTCAAAGGTTTCTCTGATCTGCTTTTTTAAAGAAGCATTAAGTTTTTTGTCACTAACTCTCATTTTTGGTAATTTGCCAATTCAATTAATGAAACTAATTACTTAAGCAGTATAGCAGTATTTTTTTTTGATTCAATACTTTTTTTGAGAGAAATAAACTTCGCTGGTTATGGCCAGTCCCAGGATAAGAATTACGTTTATTATGTTTCCTATTCCAAAATATCTTAGTACAAGAAATATCGATATTGAAATGGTAGTCAGAAGTGCTCTTCTTGTGTTTTTAAAAATCAATTTAAATGTTAAAACCAGCGACAAAAAGATCGAAATAAAAAATATTTGGATGGAACCACTTTGTAACGGGTCGACAAAGAGTATTATATAAAAAGTAAATACCCAGGAAACAGCTGTGATGATTACTGATGGAATAAAATTCTTTCTTCTTTTTACCTCCTTTTCTCTTAACTTTTTCTTTTTGCTACTTCTAATATTTTGAAAAAGCCTTTTTTTGATCCGCCTTCTTTTTATGGGTTTGCGGGAATCTTTTGTTTTTTTTGATCTAATACTTTTTATTTTAAAAGGTTTTAATAGCTTCATACTGTCTATATATTAGCCTAATTGAATGTTAAAATGATATGAATATTAATAATATGGATACTGCTATTATACTTTTAATTGTTGCAGGAGTTGTGATTATTGTCGGTTTGTATTTAGATAGAAAAATTTCAAAGCTTTCAGAAAAACAAAAACCGTCAGATGAACTGCTGGAATACCTTAGGACCACAAACTCCCGTCTAGATGAGCAGAACAAGCAATTCACCGACGCTCTTCATAATTCGACGAAAACACTAAATGAAAGGTTAGATAATGCAGCTAAAGTGATCGGTGCAGTCCAGAAAAATATTGGTGAGATGAGCGAGATAGGACGGGGGATGAAGGAACTTCAGCAGTTTTTACAGTCGCCGAAACTAAGGGGAAATATCGGCGAGCAGGTTCTTAAAGATCTTATTAGCCAGATGTTTCCTAAAAGCTCCTTCCACCTGCAGTACCAATTCAAGTCGGGCAATAAGGTTGATGCAGCGATAAATACCGCTGCAGGAATACTTCCTATAGATTCAAAGTTTCCGATGGAAAACTTCCAAAAGATGAGCAAGGCTGAAAGTAAAAGTGAAGTAAGTTCTTTTAGACATGAGTTCAAAAAAGATATCAGAAAACACATCAAAGATATCAGCAAAAAATATATTCTGCCGGAGGAAGGAACGATGGATTTTGCGCTGATGTATATACCGAGTGAGCCTGTTTATTATGAGGTTGTTAACTCTACAGAACTTTTGGAGCTTGCCCAAAAACAAAGAGTGTATCCGGTCTCTCCCACAACTTTATATGCGCATCTTCAGACGATCCTGCTTTCTTTTGAGGGACAAAAGATCGAAAGTCAGGCAAAGAAAGTCTTTGCAATGCTTCGTGCTATACGAAAAGATTACGGAAAGGTTGAAGATGATATGTCAACGCTACAGTCACATATTGGCAGAGCCTACAACAAAATGAGTGATGTTGTAACATCTTTCACTCAGCTTGGTCAAAAGATATCCTCAACACAAAGCTTGGGAGAGGGCACAAAAGAAAAAGTATAAGTTTGATGATGATTATGGATTTATCAAAAATTGAAACACATCTTCAAAAAGTAATTTATCCTGAATTAGAAAAAGGTCGGCCCGATTGGGACAAGCCTCACACAGAAGCTGTTGTTTATCACATGAGGCACTTGATGTCTAATATTGAAAAAGCCATAAACAAAGAAGTTTTGTTAATAGCAGCTTATGCACACGATTGGGGCTACGTAGATCTTTTCGAGGAAGGAAAACCATTAAGTAACAAAGATATCTCCGGTTCAAAAACTGAACACATGATAAAAGGTGCTGAAAAAGTAAAGGAACTCCTGGAAGATAATTTTTTTAATTTTTTGACTGAAAAGCAAAAACAAAGAATTTCCCATCTTGTTTTTGTACACGACAAGCTTGATTTACTCAAAAAAACTGACGAACTTCTTCTAATGGAAGCAGATACATTGGGAGGACTAGACGTAAATTTCATAAAGCCGACCTTCGATGAAAAGTCCAATGAAAGATACATGCAGGAAGTTAAGAGAAAGAGATTTAAGCTTTTTATTTCTAAATACGGAAAGAAGCAATTTCAAACTTTATATAAACTGCGTGAAAATTATTATAAAGACAATCGCTAATTCTATAACGTGTTAGAATTACTTCACTGTGGATAAAAAATTAAACAAAGAGCAGCTAAAAGCAGTAAAGCACAAGAAAGGACCACTTCTTATTATTGCCGGAGCAGGAACTGGGAAGACTACTGTAATTACTGAACGTATTAAACATATCATTGAGAAAGAGTTGGCGAAAACTGATGAAATTCTAGCGTTGACCTTTACTGACAAGGCTGCAAGAGAAATGGAAGAGCGTGTTGATATGGCTCTGCCCTACGGTTACACCCAAATGTGGATTTCTACATTTCATTCGTTTTGCGACCAGATCTTAAGATCTGACGCTTTCCACATTGGGCTTAATTCAAGATATAAACTTATGACCCAAGCGCAAACTATTCAGCTTATACGGAACAATCTTTTTAACTTTAAACTTAAATATTTTCGGCCTTTAGGAAATCCAACAAAGTTTGTTGGGGGAATGCTGCAGCACTTCTCACGGCTTCAGGATGAAGATGTGTCGCCGGAAGAATACTTGAAGTGGGTGAAAGGTCAAAAGAAATCCTACTCCGCCAAGGCTTCGCAGGATGACTCAGCTGATTCAAGAATTTTATCAGCAGAGTCAAAATCGAGCAAAGAGGAAGAGTTGGAGCTTGAGAAGTGGACTGAGTTGGCAAATGCCTATAAAGCATATGATGAGCTGAAAGTAAAAGAAGGACTTTTTGATTATGGGGACCTAATTGTAAAAACCTTAGAGCTTTTCAGAAACAGGCCAAATATTTTGAAAAAATATAAAGACCAATTCAAGTACATTTTAGTTGATGAGTTTCAGGATACCAATATCGCCCAGAATGATCTTGTCATGATGCTTGCCGGTAAGAACGGCAACATCACAGTCGTTGCTGATGACGACCAGAGTATTTATAAGTGGCGTGGAGCTGCGGTAAGTAATGTTTTGCAATTCAGGGAAAATTATCCGAAGGCAAAGCTCATTACTTTGACAAAAAATTATCGCAGCGGGCAAAAAATATTGGACGGATCTTACAAGCTTATCCAACACAATAACCCTGATAGGTTAGAGCAGGTAGAGAATATTGATAAAAAGCTCGAATCACAAGTAAGTCCCGCTTCGCGTAAAGCTTCGCGGGATGACTCTATCACTTTTATACATAGCGATAGAGTTGAAAACGAAGCAGATGCGGTAGCAAAAGAAGTAAAAAGATTGATAGAGGAAGAGGATTTTAATTGGTCGGATATAGCAGTATTGGTGAGGGCCAACAATCACGCTGACAGTTTTATCAGGTCGTTCCAAAGGCGCGGTGTTCCTTATCAGTTTTTGGGTCCAGGAAGACTTTTCAAGCAGCTCGAGGTGATAGATATGATCAGCTATTTAAAGGTTTTGTATAACTTTGAGGATGACGTTTCTTTATATCGGCTTTTATCAATTGAAGAGTTGGGAGTAGATCATAAGGATCTTTCAAGAGTTGCCAATTATGCAAGAAAATATAATTTAAGCATTTATGATGCCATTAAAAAATCGAAGGATATCTTTATAAAGGGGGGGACAAGAAAAAAACTTAAAAAGATAATCAAAATCATTGATAAACACTTAAAGTTTGTAAGAAAAGAATCTGCCGGACAGCTTCTTTACGACTTTTTGGAAGAATCAGAGCTTTTGGTAGAACTTCTTAATCCGGATACTGCTGTTGCACAAAAGAGGGCTAAAAATATAAGCAAATTCTTTGACAAGTTAAAAACCTATGAAGTTGATAATGAGGATGCAACAGTTATGAGTGTTGTTGACTGGATCGATCTTTCCATGGACCTTGGTGAGTCTCCTTTGGCTGCAGATATTGATTGGAGTGAAATAAACGCTGTAAATATCTTGACGGTTCACTCAGCTAAGGGTCTTGAGTTTCCGGTAGTGTTTCTGGTTAATCTTGTAGGTGAGCGTTTTCCCAGCAGACGCAGAAGTGAGCAGATACCTATTCCTGACGAGCTTATAAAAGAGAGTTTACCTTCGGGCGATCATCATCTGCAGGAAGAAAGAAGGCTTTTTTATGTTGCTATGACACGAGCAAAAGAAAAACTTTTTTTCACTGCGGCAAATTATTATGGTGAAGGAAAAAGAGAAAAGAAATTATCACCTTTTATTTTTGAGGCGTTGGGGGATAAGGTAATACAGAGTGAGTCCTCCTTCGCTAAAGCTACGGAGGACAGGCAATTGTCGTTTTTGGATTATAAGCCATCGAATATTGACCCATCAACTATGGTCAAATCAGAAGTTCAGGATTTGCACATTGATTATTTGTCATATTCTCAGATCGATGTTTTTCGGGTATGCCCGCTTCATTATAAGCTGAAATATATTTTCAATGTTCCGACTCCGCCCACATCTGCGCTGTCTTTTGGAATGACAATGCACGCAACGATGAAGGATTTTTACGAAGCAGCAGTGGCGGGAGAAAAAGCTACTGTTGATACACTTTTGAAAACTTATGAGAAAAATTGGAGGCGAGAAGGGTATGTCAGTCGCGCATACGAAAAGAAAATGCACACAAGGGGTATAAAGTATCTGAAAGGATTTTACAAAGAGAGTTTTGATAAAAAGAATCTTCCGAAAGCATTGGAGCTGCCTTTTGTAGTACCACTTAAAAGTCCAAGTAAGAATGCAAGACCACTTAAAATTGGTGGGAAAATGGACAGAGTTGATGTTTTATCTGACGGGACTGTTGAAATAGTCGATTATAAAACCGGGGAAAAAGTGCCAACGCAAAAACAGGCCGACAATGACCTGCAGCTGACATTTTATGCTCTTGCAGCATCAAAACTCACTGGCGAGATTTTTGACGTTGACTTAAAAAAACTTAAGATGTCATTTTATTATTTCGAGGAGCAGGTTAAAGTAACCACCCAAAGAACACAAAAACAGCTTGATCAGACAGAAAAAGAGATCTTTGAGTGGAGAGAAAAGATCGAGACAAGTGACTTTAAATGTTCAAAACACATGTTTTGTGACAACTGCGAATACAAACTCTTCTGTGCGGCGGATGAATAGTTGAAAACTTGTTTTCTAAAGTCAATTTAGAATATATACTTAAATGATGTTAATAGTTAATGTTTTTGGATGGTTGGGAATGCTTCTCATATTGACTGCTTATTATTTGAATTCGGTCGGTAGGGTCAAGTCAAATTCAAAAAATTACCACCTTCTTAATCTTTTTGGTGCATTAGGTATTATTGTGAACACCTATTCTAATCAAGCTTGGCCGGCGATGACACTAAATATTTTTTGGCTTTTAATAGCTGCAGTTTCTCTTCTTAAGAAAAAGTAGTAATTTTGTGTAAAATTAGCTATGAATATTATTTTCAGATACAGCGGGTTTTTTGTGGTCTTCTTCTCTTGGATCATGGTCATTTTGCCATACTTCCTTTCAAAACACAAAAAGAAAATTGAGGCTTTAAGTGATGTTGGCGCTCTACCAAAGATTGGTTTTGCTACCAATATTGGAGTAATGCTTGTTTCAATTTCTCAGTTTGTCTTTTGGATTTATATTTCTTCGATACATCCAGAGACAAATATTCTAAGATCTGTATTGATTCTTTTTTATGCCTCCTTCCATCTTTTGCTGGCTGGTATTGTTCACGTTGAAATAGATAAGTTTTTGCACGATATACTTATTAAAATATATTTTATATTCTCGCTTGCAGGAGCGTATCTTTTAAGCGACGCGTTTTCTGTTATCAGTCTGGAAATTTCAAATATTTTAGAGTTTGTTATCTTAATAAGTGGTTTGGGGTCTATTGTGTTGTATTATAAAAAAACAATTTTTGCAGAACTATGGCACATAACACTTTCCTCTATCTGGATAGTGATTATTTACCTTAGTATTCTTTAATCGACTCTCGCCCCGCTGAAAAGGATGTTTTTAGAATTTGCTTAGTAGCCATACCTTGGAGAGGTAGATGGAAAATACTAAAGCTATCACGCTGATGCATTGATTGGTGATTTGGTAGGCAAACCAAATTGATTCGTTTTGGAAAATCTTATACCCGCACAACTTTTCAGGTGGCTCGCGATTAACTTTTGAAAACTGCTGACTGAGCCAATATATTGTTTCTCCAAAGCTTCTCACAACCCAAAAAAGTGACAAGATGAGAAGAAACAATATCCAATCATTTAATAAAATTGAGGTAAAAGTGACTAAAAACCAAAAGGCTCCAAAAACTACTGCATCTCCCCAAACGTAAATTCCAAACAGAAATAAATATGGAGTAGCTCCAAAAGCGTTTTTTTTGATCTTAGTTTCTCTAAAACCTTTTATGAAAAAGAAAAGACTTAAAACACCATAAGTGAAAAGGACTATTGTATTCCAATTTTTCATGACCTTTATATTATCACGTCGTGAATGTTAAAAACTGTATTTTGTAAGACCTAGGTTTGCCTTTGTCCGAAGGAGTGACCAGCGGACGCTATCCGCAATCCTGAAAAAATAATATAGCGGCTTGTTGACAATAAGATCCCAAGTACCCAGATATTCTACTACCTTTGGGTTGAAGCCCTCCTTGAATTTTGTGAATCCTTTTCCCGGTTCGCGTCCCCAGAGGTCAAATCTTTTAAGTTCCAGTTTTTTGCCAAATCGAATTGCTTCCCACATCATCAGAGAATTTGCCTGTACATTTTTATGTTCCATGCTGGATGCACCATAAGGGTAATAAAGCATATCTTTCCAAACAAAAAGGATCCAGGTTGTGATGATCTTACCCTTATATTTTGCTGTTAGTAGATGGGCGATTGGCCTCCGACTCGGATGATCCCCCGGCTCGGAGAGTTTTTGGTTTTTGGTGTTTGGTGTTTGATGAAGGTGTTGCCACATCAGGCGGTGATAATTTTCGTTGTGGGCAAAAAATCCTTGTCGCTCAACAGTTTTTCTGGTCAGCTCAAGATATTTTTTAAAAGCTTTATCGGAGTTATTTTCAACTACCTTAATCCCTTTTCTTTTTGCATAACGGATGTTGTATCGAGTTTTGTGATGAAAAGATTTTAAAAGCTCCTCTTCCGATTTTGTCAGGTCAATTTGAAAGGATGAGGGAGTAAATAGGGTTTTACCAGCAACACAACCATTGTCTCTCAAAAACTTTTCCAGCTTTCTGCGAGATTGTTTGGTTTTCTTTTCTTCTTTCTTCCCATTTACTAATTGCCAACTACTAACTACTAAATTGGGCTCAAGTTTAATGAATATTAAATTATTTTCTTTTGCAATCTTTTTAAGATCGCTCAACATCTTCTTTGTCGGTTCTGGTCCGCGAATGAACATACCGATTTTGTACTTGGTTAGTGGGATTTTATGGATGGTGATGATCCCGTACTCTGTTTCCAATATTTCATTCCCCCAATCTTTTCTAAAATCCGCCCAATAAGAACTTTGCAAAGGATGTGTTGCGATCCCGTTTAATTCAGCTTTGTCCATAAAGCTATTATATCAGTGAGTGATTTAAATTGGTTCTTTATATTTTTTTATAAAATAATAATAAAACCCAAAACGCCATCGGGGTCGGAGATGTCTGATTAAATATTTTCTATTTCTTTGTGCTGAGAAGAGATTATGAGATGTTTAACTATTACTTTCTAATTCTTTCAGTTTATCCTCAAGTTGTTTTAAATGTTTCTCAGAAGTATCATCAGGGTTTGGCGTAGAAAGATCTATTTTAAGATATTTAATGAATTCTTTTATATCCTCTATGTTATTATGTCCTTTATTTACTGCCCATGAGCCGAAATATCCTGCTTGACCTATGCATAGAGATCTTGATCTCTCATCTTCTGAGGTTTCATACATTTTGTAGTAATGATGTGCTAATTTTACTAAGTCATCAGTGTTTGCTTTTGGGGGATTGGACTGAATCTTGTTTTTCAGTATTATCATCTCCTCCTTTTCTTTTAAAAACTCTTCTTGTACTTGTGTCATTGATATATTTTATCATGAAAACATTTTTACCTCACGAGCAAGATATTAAGAGAAGAAAATATCTACAACTGCATTAGTCGGAATAGTAATTTTTATGATTTACATACTAAGTTTATTTCAAGTACTTTTCCACGATCTTATCAAAGCTTGAGAGGTCATCCGGATCTGAAGTTGGTAGTTCTATGTCTTGCACGTCCTCAAGCAAATGTTCCGGGACCTCAACAATAAAACGGCTGGGGGGATTACTTGCTTGCTGGCCGAAGTATAATCTTTTACCGGCGTATGTAAGATACAGCAAGTTTTCTGCTCTGGTCATTCCAACATATGCAAGCCTTCTTTCTTCCTCAAGCTCGTTTATGTCAAAGAGACTACGTGAGTGGGGGAATAATCCCTCTTCCATTCCGACAATAAAAACTGTCGGGAATTCCAGTCCCTTTGCGGCGTGCAGTGTCATTAAAGTAACTGAATCATTTTCTTTTCCCATTGATCGATGTTGGATGCCTTCTTGGCTGTCCTGCTCTAATTCAACTAGTGCGACATTTTCTAAAAACTCATTGATGTTGGGAAACTCTGTTGCAACCGATCGAAGCTCTTTGATATTTTCCAATCTTGCTATATTTTCCTCGGTTTCCCTCTCGTACTTTTTAAGATAGCCGGTCTTTTCCAATACTGTGTCCATAAGTGTCAGGGTTGTATGTCTGTCCCAAGGAGATCCTTCGCTTTGCTCAGGATGACTTTCATAAGTTTTCAATTGTAACTCCTCAGTCAATTTTTCAAACGCTTCAAAGCGCCCTTTTCCTAACTTTTTGACCCTTTCCTGAGATATTGTATCTTTAGGGTTAACCAGAAGTCTTAGGTAGCTTAGAACGTCTTTCACCTCTTTCCGTTCATAGAACTTAACTCCGCCAACCAACGTGTAAGGGATACCAGCATGGAGAAACGCTTCCTCCAGAACACGAGACTGTGCGTTAGTGCGATATAAAACTGCAATGTCGGAATAGTTGAGCTTATCTTCAGTTTCAAGGGTTGTCAGTTTTTGAACCTCACCAACAACAAAGCTTGCTTCTTTGTAACCGGATTTTGCACGATGGACTCTTATTTTTTCACCCTCATTTTTTTTGGTCCAAAGATTTAGCACTGGATGGGTAGTGTTTTTTCTGATCACTGAGTTGGCAGCGTCTAAGATATTTTGTGTCGAACGATAGTTTTGCTCAAGGTTTACTATAGTTATTTCAGGATAATCTCTCTGCAGATATTGGATGTTTCTGTAATCAGCACCTCTCCATGAATAAATAGATTGGCTTGCATCACCGACTGCTGAGATATTTTTATTTTGTCCCACAATGAGTTTGGTCAGTTGGTACTGAATTTTATTCGTGTCCTGCCATTCATCTACCAGAACATGGGTAAGTATATTTTGCCACTTTTTTAGGACATCTTCGTTCTCCTGCAATAAAGACACAGATCTAAGTAAAAGATCATCAAAATCCAGAGCATCAATTTCCTGTAAAAGTTTTTGATAAGCATTGTAAATTTTAAAAATACCTTCCTGATAATCACCTTTGACTATCTCGGCATATTTAAGTGGGGTAAGCATTTGCGATTTTGCATCAGAGATTTGTGCAGCGACACTTCCCGGTTTGAATTTATCTTCATTAAGATCAAGCTGCTGTATGACCTGCTTTATTGCGTCTTTGGTATCTCTTTGGTCAAAGATGATGAAGTTCCTGTCAATTCCTGAATATTGACCATCGATCCTTAAAAGTCTTGCACAAAATGAGTGAAAAGTTCCAGCAAAGCCTGGAATGTCATTGGTCAGTTTTCCGATCCTTTGTTTCATTTCGCCGGCGGCCTTGTTGGTAAAAGTTAAAAGTAAAATATTTCCGGGGTGTGCGATCTTTTCTTTAATAAAGTATGCGGCTCTGTGGGTCAAAACCCTTGTTTTACCGCTTCCGGCGCCGGCAAGAACTAAAAGAGGGGAGCCAACGTGGGTTACTGCTTCTTTTTGCTTGTCGTTTAAGTTTTTTAAAAGTTCATCCATGTTTTTAAGTACAAAAACTAGTGTTAAAATATATTCTTAGCTATCCAGTACTAGAAATTTTCATAATACGATCATATGTCATAACATAAAGCACTTGATTGAAAAAGATGAATTTTGTTCAGCTTGAAAATTTCAGTACGGGTCTGCATGTTATTTTTATATTAAAATCAATATTGTATTTGTATGGTAACCTCTAATTCTATCATGGAAGAAAAAGAACCTGTTGAAATAAAAGATAAATCTTTTACAAGAAATAAAGTGTTATTTTCAAAGATCAAAAGAAGAATATTAAAGCATCTTTGGGTTGTAAGGGTGCTGGTTGTGATAGGAATTGTTGTTGTTTTAGCTGGAGGTGTAGTGGGTTTTGGATTTTTTTTCAAGGATTCGGTTGTGGGTAAGTATATGAGTCTTGCCGGAAATTTTATTTTTGCTCCGAGTGAAAAGATAGAAAGTTTTTCCGGCAGAACCAACATTTTACTTTTAGGCAAAGGTGGGGCGGGACACGAAGCACCCGATCTCACGGACACGATAATCTTGGTCTCAGTTGATCATGAGACACCTGATATTTTTTTGCTTAGTACACCTCGGGATATTTGGATGCCTGCCATAAGGGCAAAGATCAACAGTGCTTACTATTGGGGAAATCAGAAAGAAAACACTTCAGGTTATGATAATGGGGTGGGAAGCGGAGGAATGGTTCTGGCGAAGTCATCGGTAGAAGAGGTTGTAGGGGTTCCTGTTCATTACGCGGCGGTTTTGGACTTCGGAGGATTTCGGCAGATCATTGATGTTGTGGGCGGGGTAGAGATCGATGTCAAAAGAGGCTTTGTTGATGAAAAGTATCCAATAGAAGGAAGGGAAAATGACGAATGTCTGCCCGCGCAGACAGATGATGGAGACACTGATCTTAGTTGCCGTTATGAGACGATTGAGTTTTCGAAAGGTTTACAGGTTATGGATGGTCAGACCGCTCTTAAGTTTGTCAGGAGCAGGAATGCTGAAGGAGAGGAAGGAACGGACTTCGCAAGGGAGGAAAGACAGCAGTTGGTCATTAATGCCCTCAAACAAAAGCTTTTTTCAAAAAAAGTTTTCACTTCACCGAAAACTCTTTTGGCGATAAAGGATGTGCTGGTTAAATTCACAGAGACCGACCTTGAGGAGGGCGAAGAAGCTGTTTTGGCAAGGTTTATTTTTGATGCAAGGGAAAGTGTTCAGAGCGAAGTTTTACCTGAGGAGTTCTTGGAAAATCCGCCAATTTCTGATAAATATGACAATCTTTATGTTCTCATTCCTCGTGATGACGATCCTGATACTCCTGAGCATGATTGGAGTAGGGTTCATGAATGGGTTTCGGGAAAATTATATTAGTTGATCTCATAAACAGAAGTTGTTCCTGAGGTGAAAACGGTCTCTCCTAACTGAGTGAACTTTTCTTCGCTGAGAGCCGTGAACTTTTCTCTTTCAAATTCTCCCACTATGACAAATTTGACATCATATTTTTGCAGAAGGTGTCTTGCAATATCAGGGCTTGTTGTGCTGTAAATCTGTTCTATATCAGCGACTCTTGCTTGCGGAATGTCCGCTGTCCCTCGCCACAACCATTCGTGCACGAACCAGCCGGATACTGTGGGAAGACCTGTATAGGAAGATATCACATTGTATTCAGTATAAGAGTCACCCGGTGACTCTAGGATGACTGGCTGACCTTCAACATTTTTATTAAACCAATTGACGACATTACCTAACTCCGGCCGTCTTAATGAAAGCCAAGTAGTTCCATCTAAACCATGATAAGTTTCTAGCTTGTTGTAGTAGGCTTTAATGGCAATGCTGGGGTAGCCCAGTATGGTCCAGAACACTAATCCAAAAAATAGTGCAATTGTTAATTTCCCGAAAGATTTTTTTGCTAGGTTAATTGCTCTTACTGCGATATACCCGGAAGTTAGATAAAACATAACGAACGCTTGGTAGGTGAGCTTAAACATTGTATTTGCACGGTGGTGACTCGCGATATAGATATCCTTTACGTAAAAGATCTCAGGAAGAACGATAAGAATCCAGGAAGCAACATGCAGACAAAAGACAAAAAGGTCGGAAAATTTTATCTTTTTTATCGACTTGAAGTTTTTCGAAAGGATTACTGTAAGTGTTGCGGTTAGGATCAAAGGAAAACCCCACAAGATCAAAAGCTGCCAAATGTATGAGCGTGAGTTGACCAATTTTACACCCTCCGCAATTGAGACAAAATTGAGAATAAAAGGTAAAGCAAAAACAATCCCGGAAAGCGCAATAACAATGGATCTCAAAGCAGGATAAGTTACGGTCCTGATTTTTATTCCCTGTTTTTGAAATTCAAAGATCAAAAGTGCAAATCCGGTTGTCAGAAGATAGTTGCCAAAATCCCACGTGTTTGTGATGAACATAATACCTGCCACAAAACCCAAAGGAATTAGATTTTTAGAAACTAACTTTCTCTCTTTCCTCCTTATATAAAAGATCAACAAAGATAAATAAAGAAGAACAAAAGGAAGATCAAGAAGGTGTGCATGAAGATCAGAAACAACGTAAGAATACAAAGGAAATTCGTGAATTGTTTTATCCTCTCTATCTGGATTATAGCCTATGAAACGAGTCGCGTCGGAGTACCAGTAATTATCAATGCCGTCTTTTAATAAATAAAATGGAGTATGGAAATTTCCGCCGAAATTCATAAGTACTGCAGACAGAAGTCCGGCTGCGAATACTGTTCTGAAGCTTAGTTTCTTATCTACAAATTTCAGCAGGGTTGCAGAAATTGTGAATACTGAAGATAATGACAGCCCAAGGATTGTTGCGATCATGATATTGTAAGCAATAGAAGAGGGGATGTTACTGAGTTTAGTGATCAGGGCTGTTATGAAATGGCCAAACCAATAGTAGTTGATATTTCCTCCTGCAAACCACATATCAGCGGGGGGGAGGTATTCTGACCTGAGGATGGAGTTGATAAATCCATAATCCATGAATTTCTCAAGACCATTGATGTCCGGCTGATATCCGCGGATTATGCTCCAAAAAACGAGTCCAAAAACAAAAAGTATTTCGGTGACAATAACTGATCTAAATTTCTTTCTAAGATCTTTAACTAAAGAGCTCTGTTTTTTAAACAGCGAATAATTAAACCCTGCATAGATCAGGAAAAATATAAGTAGAGTGTTTCTTTTGAACGGAAGGATTTGAATTATTGAGAGGAAGAATACAGCGTAGCCAAAAAATGCCAACCCGACCGTTTTGGAAAGCCCGTATCCTGCACCGACAAATTTTCCGAAAAACTTGTAGGTTATCGGCAGAGAAACTATTCCAAAAACAAATAGCCAAATCCACCAGTTGAAAATATAAAAAAGATCTCGAGATAACATTTAAAGAAATTATATACAAAATAGTATATTAAGAAAAACAAAAAGGTTGTACGTTTTCTGTGAATGGTTTGCTAGATCATATTTATATAAAAAATCAATCAAGATTTTGAAAGTCGTTATTTAACTCTTACATTTAATCAGCTAGCATATACTAAAATATCAAATTGTCATGGGTAACAAAAAAACAAAAATTATCGCGTTTGATCTTGATGGTGTCGTAATAGGAAAGCCACCTTTAATACCGAAAAACTTAATAGAATTTCTTTACCGAGGAAGGATTAACCACAAACTTAGCTATAGATACCCGAATTCTAGACTTGAGATAAAAATAAGAAAATTTAGCCACTTTCCTTATTTTAGATTTCCAATAAAGCAAAACATTACTTTAATAAAAAAGCTTGCCAAGAAAAACACTCTTTATGTAATAAGCAGCCGTTATTCTTTTCTGGAACAGGAGACTTTCAGATGGCTTGATCACTACAAGGTTAAGAAATATTTTAAGAAAATAATACTAAACACCAAAGATGAAAAGCCTCATCTGTTTAAATTAGACAAGTTGAAGAAACTTAAACCAGATATTTTTATAGAGGACGATCCGCTTATCGTGAACTATTTAAAGAGTAAAAAGATAAGGTGCAAAACAATTCATTTTATTAGATCAACAAGTGATTTGAATGTTTTATTATGAAAATTTTAATTAGCATCTCATATTACCATCCAAACATCAGTGGACTTACACTGTATGCCAAAAGGATTGCTGAGGAAATGTCTAAAAAGGGACATAATGTGAAAGTGTTAACCTCACTTCACGATAAAAGCTTTCCATCAAAAGCTTTAGAAAATGGTGTAGAAGTTCACCGTGTATGGACACCTTTTAAGTTTGGGAGAGGACCCATTATGCCGACACATTTTATAAAAGCGCTGAAATTATCTTTATGGGCGGATGTTATAAATATTCATGTACCACAGTTTGAAGGCGTTTTTTTAGCAGTATTTGCAAAGATTTTTGGTAAAAAAATAATAATGACACATCATTGTGAGCTATCGAACTGGCCTGGTTTAGTAAATCAAATTACCGAAAAAGTAACAAATCTTTCACTGGTTGTACAAGGAACACTTTCCGATAAGATCGTCAGTTATACCAAAGATTACTCTTCAAATTCAAAATATCTCAAAAGATTCAAAGATAAGGTGGTGTTGACTTTTCCGCCGGTGAAATTGGAGGCAAAATCAAATAAAAAGGTAACAAAGAATTTTTCAAAAGCCAAGTACAAAATTGGTTTTGCGGGAAGGATAGCAAAAGAAAAGGGTATAGAGTATCTATTACAGGCAATACCAACTTTAAAAAGTAAATTAGGAGAAGATATAAAGATATATTTAGCGGGTCCCAGTGATGAAGTCATAGGAGGGGGATATAAGTTTCAACTTTCAAGTTTGATTAATAAACACGAAAGTAATATAGAATTTGTTGGATCTTTGACCCAGGCAGAAATGCCGAGTTTTTATAATTTTATTGATGTGTTGGTTTTACCCTCCTATGAAAAAATTGAATCGTTTGGTTTTGTACAAGTAGAGTCTATGTTGTCGGGAACTCCTGTTGTTGCCAGCAATATACCAGGAGTAAGAATTCCGGTAAAAAAGACAGGGATGGGAGAACTGTCTAAGCTGAAAGATCCTAAGGATTTGGCCAAAAAGATAGTAAAGATTTTAAAAAATAAAAGGAAATATTATAAAAGGATAAAAAAAGCAAAGAAAATTTTTTCCTATGAAAGCAGCATTAATTTTTATGACAAGCTTTTCGATGAGAAATAATTTTTTTTACTTTATAAATTCTCTTTGTAGTTAACACTTCATTTTTGCTTGTTCGTGTTTGTGTAAATACCGATTTTTAGTAAAGAATATTTACAGTTTGAAGAACAATACTTTTTAAGTGGTAATTCTTGTTTTTCTCACCACCTTTGTGAGTTTTTATAAATTAATACTTTAGGATGGTCATAAACTGTAAATGTCTCATCTGAATAATCATCTCTCAGAGGAATACCCAGAAGCGGTATGGTTGGATAAGATGCAAATTCTTTCAGTTTTTTAAATTGAGTGTTGCCGGAAAGAAGGTTTTTGTAAAATTGTGAAGTAACAGGATATCTAGTAGGAGCTTTAGATATAGACCCCCAAAGTCGATTAGATGAAAGTATTAAATAATCTACAGAATCAAGCTGGCTATTAACCTTCTTCCACTTATCTTGTGTGTCTGGATTAAATAGATTAAACGTTACCTGATTATAAATTGAGGAGCTTTTGCCATTAATCGGTAAGGGGAGACAGTCGTCCCAATGCTCACAGGAAATTGTCGAGCCCGCAGGAATATATTCATAGATCCATTCTGATGCTGTAACTCTCGTATGTGGTTTACTATAGATTGTCATGAAAGATATGGTGTTTATTAGAACAAAAAACATAAAAACCGCAAAGATTATGTTAAATAAATTAAATCTTTTTTCTTGAAATTTTGAAGAAACGAGAGTTAGTGTGTATCCACTTATGACACTTAGGAAAGGAATCATTGGATAAAAATATCTAAGTGCTTTTGCAAACTGAAATGACTGGTAGGCAAACAAAAAGTAGACCCAAGCAATTATTGAAAAAAGGTAGATATATTCCTTTTCAATCTTTTTAAAATTATGTTTTCTGATTGTTTTAAATCCACTTTTGACCAAAATTATTATACAAAATATTGCCGAAAAAATTGATAGTAAACCAAGAAATGGCCCCAATCCCCAAAAGATTAGATTCTTTAGAGGATATATAACCGGTTTAGTATTAAGCCATTGTATTGCGGGCGGAAACCAGGTGTCAGGGTCTGAATATCCGGCAAGCTCCTTTAGATTTTCAATAAACTTTGGGTTTATTGACGGATTAAGAAAACTTTTATATGAAAAAACTCTTGGGTCAAAAAACCTCAGCGCTAAGTAGGAGATGAAAAGAAAGAATAATGCTCCCAAAAATATTTTTTTTCTGCCCCCATCTTTTTTAACCAGAAATAAGACAGTCATTAAACCAATTGGAACAGCAAATAAAAGGGTTGTTATTTTTGAGGCAAGTGCTGCCGAGAAAGTTATTGACGACAATATTAAATAAAAAAACTTAAATTTATCAAAAAACTTTAGATAAAGGTAAAAAGTAGCTGTTAGAAAAAAAACAAGGAAAGTGTCTACCGCAAAAAAATGTGATAACTGAATCGGCAGTATTGCAAGAGCATAGAAGCCAGATGCCAAAAGGCCGGCTTTTTTATTTTTGAGCACTGTTGCCAAAAGATAAACAAAAAGAATTGTAAGTGTGTCAAGGGCTACGCTGGCTGATCTTCCGACCAAAGTTATGTTGTTATAGTCAAATTCATCAAAAGAAATATTATTAGAAAGTAGCTTAACTAAGTTCATAGGCATAGTTCCGTACACAAAAAAATCATAACCTGCATTATAAGGATTAAGCGGTGAGATATTTTGGTCAAGATAAGTTGATATTTTTTCAGGTAAGGAAACATCAAGAGTAACCATGGTCAGAAATCTCTCGTCGGGGTGTAGATGCTGGTTTTGGTCCCAATTTATTCCATAAACCCTCAGAAATAATCCAAATGTTATGATTGCTAAAAGAATAAAATAATGGACCTTATTAGATATTAAGAATTCTTTTGTAAGTTTCTTCATCATAGTTGACTGTTTTTTTATAGATTCTTATTACGGGATGATCGAATACAGACCAAGTCTCTTCAGCTGTCTCGTCGTTTAATGAAATATTTATTAAAGGTACTGTTGGGAAGCTGGTAAAAGTTTTAATTTTTTCAAAACCCAAATTACAATTCACTAGCTTATTGTAGAAATTATATGTCAGTGGAAAATCTTTTTCAGAATGGTCCATAAACATTCTTCGGCTTTGAATTATAAAATAGTCACTTTTTACAAGTTCCGTTGCGAGCCGATCTTGTAAGGAAGGATCTTCATCAAGATGATAAAAATCAAAGGGTATTTTGGTGTAATTTCCTTTTAGAGGGGCTTCAAGTATGTTACCAGTTTCAGTGAGAATATATGAATTTGCGGGTATGTTATTCTGAGCCCAAGCAGTTGCTTGAACACGAACATCTGGCTTTATGTAAATCGCAAAAAAACTTATACCCCATATTATTACAGAAGTCATGCTCAGTCCGGCCAGAAAAATACCAGCTTTTTTGTTGATTTTATTGACCTTACTTATTAACAGAGCTGAAAAGATTGCAAAATATGGGAATGTGGGAGCGATAAAGCGGGTCCATTTTGCATACAAGAAGCTATTAAACAAAAAGTAAGATAAAAAGAAATAGATAATCAAAAAATAAACTGCTCCGATTTCTTTTCTATAATTTTTAGTAAAAAGATAGATGATCAAAACAAGTCCGATTGTTCCAAGGATCAAATTAACAGGATCTATTGCGTAAATTAGTATTTTTGTGAACTGAAATATTATTGGAAGAGTGTTTTCGAAAGATCGGGTATAAAAAACTTTTTGAGTACCTTTTCCAACAGCAGTTTCATAATTCATTGAATGTTTGAGGCCTTGTAGGTCCAAGATGCTATATGGGAACGCAACGAAATAAAAAATTACAGTAACGAAAACAAAGATAAAAGAGCTTAATAAAATTTTTTTGAATTTTTTCTCCCTGATATGTTTATAGCAAAAAGAAATAAGTGGTCCGGGTAGTGTCAAGATTGAAGTTATTTTGGTTGCCATAGCAAGACTTGTTGAAATGCCGGAAAGAGCAACGTTTTTTAAGTTGGGCTTATTAAGATATTTTATTGAAAAATAAAGACCAAGTAGCATCCAAAAAGAAATTGCCGATTCAGGTGTTGCAAAATGAGCTTGTTGGATAATACCTGGAGTTAATGCAGAAACTGCAGTTATAAGAAAAACCGGTGTGGGCTTATTGAAGATGTGTTTTGCGATTAAGTAAATAACAAAAAGAGAAAGTGTTGAGAAGGTTGCTGAGAAAAATCTTCCGACAATAAATAAGCTAGGGTCGTAATTAAAAAGAATATTTAAGATCACCTTGGAAAAATATATTAGATAGACAGTTGTTGAGCCATATGAAAAAAGATGTGGATGCATTTGTTCGGGAAAATCAATTTGATTTGCCGATATGACCAAGTGGTATTCATCAGGATGAAAATGATGACCGTTCCCCCAATCTAGTTTAAAAAATCTTAAAAAGGTTCCAATTAGGATAGGAAAAAAAACAATAAAGTGAGTAATTTTGGTTAGATAAGTAGTTTTGTGATTTTTTATATTTGATTTATAGAATTTCATATTAATTACGGATTGATTGAATTATTTTTACATGATTTTATCCCCGACTGCACAATATAAGATAATTTTAAAGCTATCTTGTAGAATAGATTTTATTCCACTCGTGATTAAAAATAGTTCTTTCCCCGCTCTCAATTCTTGTTTTTTGTATTGACAACCACTTTTCTAAATCTTTTATGTCTATTGCAGGTTGTTGGGCATTGTGAAAGCTCTGACTTTTTACCCAACCAAAATATTTTTTTGTATCTGAGATGGCTCCGAGAATAATGAGAGTAAAAATAATTGAGGTTATTGGCAAATAGTAAACCGAACTGAGCTTTTTAAAGTGTTGTACAATGCATTGTAGACCAACTGAAGCAAAAAAATAGATAATTGGGATTATTGCTATGCCTCTACTCCAATTTGGTATGTAAATACTCGGCAGTTGAAATATAAGAATATTCAATAAATATACTAGAAGCCACAAAAAAGAGCCTCCTTTCTTTGTGAAATATGCGATTAAACCAAACCAAAATAGTATTTTTATAATACTGTTAATGCAAGCAGATTTCGGTGGAACATATCTAGGATTTTCAAAACCCTCTGAGGAAACATTTTCATCAAAAAATATTAAGCCTTTTGTGGCGTAAACTAATTGGTGCTTAATGATCTGAAATTTATTACTAGGTGGGATATTGTAGTAGGAGTTTTTCTGGTTAAAAACGTATAGTGACGAGGGACGTAAAAGATATTGTGTGGGTTTTTTTAGAGCGACAAATAGCTGTGGAGAAAATATGGTTAAAGCTATTAAGCCAGATATGACTAGGGATTTGAGCTTTATTATTTTTTGAAAAGAACTTTTTTTTAAAGTATCAATTAATAAGACTGTATAAGTTGCTATGGCATATATCCTACCCCCCATATAATTATAAAGGACTATAGCAGATAGGATGCCGAGAAGGACATAATATTTAATGGAACGCTTTTCTAATACCTTTTTGGTACAAAGCAATAGAAGCAGTCCTGGAAAAAGACAATCAATATTTATCCAAGATAATCTTGAAAAATTCAGGAACCAGTAGTTGCTTGAGAATGCAAAAGCCATTAAAAGAGCAATGTTTTTGTTGACATAACTTTTTATTATTAAATAAAAAGGAATAAGACTTGCTGTTGCTAAAGTTGCAGTGATGAGTCTGACAGCAAGCATGCTTCTTTCAATACCAAATAATTTAATACTAAGGTACTTAAAAAGGTAGATTGTGTATGAAACGCTACCATCATGGGTAAGATTGAAAAAGTTCCCGTTTTTTTGAAACATTATTTCCAGAGGGTGTAAGATACTTCCCGTTTCATCTCCGTTAATGACTGAAGGTATTTCAGAAAGTTTGTAGACCCTAATCATAAAGGAATAACTAATTATTAGTAAAAAAAATATTAGCTCTAAACAATCTTTTCTTGATAGTTTTTTAAGCTTTGCCATAAAACTATTTTAACCGATTTTGCTAGATTGCAAGGAAGAAAGTCAGGAGGATTATTGCTAATGTGCCGATAATAAGTGTGTAGGTTGGATAGGATGTTCCAGCTGCAGTCAGTTGGTCAGGTGTGGGTGATGCCTGAGCAATATAGACAGTTGTAGGAGTAGGTGTGACCTGCGCGATGTAAGTTGGTGTTGGCGTGTTTGAAGGAGCTGGAGTTGTTGTTCCGGTCGGTGTTGGTGTGGCAGTGGGATCTGGTGTTGAGGTTCCAGTCGGGGTGGGTGTTGCGGTTGGTACGGGAGTTGTTGTTCCAGTTGGTGTCGGTGTGGATGTGTTTGTCGGGGTGGGTGTTGCAGTTGGTGTGACTGTTACGGTCGGTGTAGCACTTATAGTCGGTGTTGGTGTCTCTTCCGGCCTTTCGAGATTGAAGGTTAACTGTTCGCAGGAGATAACCGGAGAGTCTTGGCCGGAATCTTGGCAGTCCTTTGTCCCAATGACTTGCCAATTAAAAGGTTCGCTGGGAACATCTACCATACCAAGGGTTGATCCTTGGCCGGGAGGTAATGCGGGAACTTCAAATTCAGCAACCTGAACACCATTGATTTTTACCTGTGCCTTTTGACTGGGTTCACTTCTGGTGGAATCATTTTTTACTGTAACAACACCTGATCCACTGACACCGAAGTTGTAACTGCTGCAATCCCAAGCGAACGACTCATCCGGAGAAGTTGGGGTTACTGATTCCTGCCTAAGTTGGTACAGACGAAATGCTGTAAAAACAGCAATGCCAGCCAGGATCACTGTAAAGGTGATTATTGCAATTGTTGGTAATTTTTCTTTTACAAAATCTTTCATATTAGTTTAGAACCATCCTAGTGTTGAATGATAAACTTCACCTTTTACGTTGAAATCAAGTTGCCCTTCAGGGATCTCGTATTCAATGAAGAACTCCTCCGTTGACGGCTTTTTTTCAGTTGTTTCTAGAGCGGCTGTTGTGTTTATGGTAAATCTTGCTTTTTCAATAACTCCTTCAGTTGCTGAACCGCTGACTGAAAAACGAATCATGTCACCAGCCTCTAGTTGTTTCAGGTCGTTAGAGGACAGCACATTCCATGAAGTGTCATAAGCTTTTACTTCATTGCAGACAGCTGTTATGTTGTTGGGCACATCTGTTGGTGTGGCTGTAGGTTCTGGGCAGACACATGACTCTTCTTCACTACACTGAGGATTTCTGCATAGCTTACTGATACATTGTAAACTTTCCTGACAATCTGCATTATTAGTGCAAGGTTGATTGCAAGAAGCCGGAGGTGGTGTTGTTGGTGTGGGCATTGGAGTTGCAGTTGGTTCTGGCAGATCCTCCATCCATACTTGGATGTTGCTTATATCTTTGCATGAGTTTCCTGATGAATATCTTTCCCAGCGGAAACTGTTATTGTCTATTTCAACTTTGTAACAGCCATTATCCCCTCCATTAGGTTCAAATTTCACCTCTTCACCAGGTTTATTGGTAATGAAAAGATGACTGATATAACGGTTTACTTCCCTGAATCCTTCGTTTCCTGGATCTTCAAAAACAACACAGTCTGGTGAGTGGGTGCATTCGGATGCACTTGAAGCAAGCTCTCGCAGTTCTTGCTGTCTTTTGACCAGAATCACTCCCGCAAAGACTGCACCCATCAGTATGATGACTGATGCTATAGCAATTATTATTTTCTTGGGTGATTTATTCTTATCCGGATCCGACGAGGTTATTGCAGGACTTTGCAAAGTTGACTGTGGAATTTGACTTTCTTGTTGTGCAGGCATTTTGGACTAGATGATTTATCTAATCATAACCCACTAGAGGTACATGATTCAACCTTAAGTAATGTTTTTTGAGAAGATGTAAATTGTTCCGAGGATAGAGGATACAGAAAGGAAAGTTATTAGAAGCGTTATGTTACTGGATCCTGTATCGGGTAACTGGTTTGTTTCTGAGACTTGTAGAGTATTAGGTGTAGGAGTGGGGGTATTTGTCTGGTTGTTTTGACTTTGTGTGGTTGTTGGAATGGGCGTGCTTGTTACAGTTGTTGGTGTAGCTGTCGGAGTTGGTGTATTTGTAGGATTTATGGTAGATGAGCTGGGGGTTGGTGTGGGGGTTGAAGTAGGGAAGGTCTGCGCGTTTGCCACTTTTACGATCAGTGTGTTGCAGCTTTGTGTTTCATGAAGGGTTCCGGATTGGTTTCCTGAACAAAGTATGTCACCATCGATGTTCCAGTTGAAATCCCCGGCAGGCAAGTTGATACCACCTATCTCTGCATTTGTCTGAGGGTCCAATGCTGGAATTGAAAAACTGCCCAAAGATTGACCTCCTACGACAATCTCAATATTCTGGGACGGTTGAGAGTCTCCGGAAACATTGCTAATTCTAATTACACCGTTTGTGTCAATCAGCATTTGATATTCTTCACAAGAAAATGCATATACGTTTCCCTGTGGAACATTTGGTGCAACCGGCTCTTCTCTCAATTGGTATAAACGATATGCAGTGAATGACGCAACTATTGCGAGAACTATCGTACTTATTATTATAACTGAGATGAAATATTTGTTTTTTTTAAGATCTTTCATGATTTTTTAGAACCATCCAAAAGTGCTATGTTTTAACTCAACCTCAATTTGTAGCTTGTCTACATCTTCCGGTATGGTGTATTGCATATATAGTTCATTGCTTTCTGGTTTTATTAGGTTTGTTGGTTGTTGAATGGTGTTATTGATAATAAACCTTGCTTGTTCGATAGATCCGGCATTAGTTATTGAGGCAACAGCTATATAAATATTATCACCGGCATTAAGGTCGTTTTCTGAGATCTGGTTCCAATCGTTGTCATAGATTTTTATATCTCTGCACTGTGAGACTACAGGGTCATTAGTTTGTTCAGGTATCTCTATCATCCAGACCTGGATATTGACGATATTTTTACACTCACTCTCTGGTCCAACTCTTTCCCAAGTCAGACTATTACCGTCAATTAGTGTTCGGTAACATCCATCTTCTGTAGTTCCGGCACCAAAGATATTGGCATTCTCGTCGGTTAGGTAGACATCATAAATAATTCCGTTTATCTGATAAGAACCGTTATCGTCTGGATCTTGCAGAATAATACAGTTGTCTGATTGTAGGCAGTCTTGCTCGCTGGCTTTACTTCTGATCTCCTGCTGCTGGTTTACTAGAAAAACCCCGGCCATTACTCCTCCTGCAAGTATAAAAATACTTAGTATGGTTGCGATTATTTTTCCTGTGGCTGTTTTGGCTCCAGGTTGTGGTGAGGTGATGAAATCTTGCATACCTCCTGTTTCCACTGCGGGCGGGTTTGTATTTTGATCGGGAATTAGCTTTTCAGACGTTTCACCTTGGTTGGATATCTGAGGATAAGACTGCGAGCCGGGCAAAGTAGAGGTTGTCGATGTTGCATTATCGTCGTTCATATTTTCATTGTTCAAGATCACTACTGGGAGTTGCTTGTTGCTCGTTGGGTGTAACACTCTCAAGAGAGACAGTTGGTGTTGGTGTTATCTCTGCTGGCTCTTCATTTATGATCTGGGTATCCCCCTGACTGCCTACCGTAAAATGTGTTACTTGACTTTCTTCAAAACGAGTCTTTCCTTTTAAACTCGATAACACTGCTTGGTCAAGAGTGGGATTGACCAGTTTTAGGAGTTCTTGGGAAACATTTACATCAACCTCGCCTGTCAATATCTTATAAACCTCGAAAAATATCCAAAAGATAATCGTAATTGTAGTGATTATTGCGACTGTTATTAGGTTTGGTGGGTTTGATTTTTTCACTTATGGCTGTCTTTTTTTAATGTTGATCAAAAGATCTGTAAGGTGCCTGTGCATTTAGTGTCAATACTAAATTTATCTTTCCTGTATCCTTATTTTCTGTGGATACAATTGAGGTGTTAATGATCTTTATTGGTTGGTAAAGATCCTCCAGATCTTTAATAAAACTATATAATGATCCATACTCTCCAACAACGCTTATGTTAAATGATATGTAAGTGTTATCTTCTTTGGATTTGTTCTTTGAGATTCCGAGTACTTTAGTTTCTCCAATGTTCACGCTCTGCGCTATCAGACTATTCTTTTCAACGAGTCCTTCGAGCTGATAGGTGAGCGTGTCAGCTTCCGGATTTTCTGGTATGGAATTTTTCAAAAGACCTATGTTTTCTCTTTCTCTGTAGTAAAGAGCTTGTGCCTGTGATATCGTTTCAATTTTGTCATCAAGCTTTTGAACTAACTGCTCTTTGGCATCGATCTCTTTGATCAATTCCGCTATTGTCAGAATTGTGGGTCTTAAAGCAAAGATGGAAAAGACGGAAATTGTAACAAGTGACAAAAGGATCTCAAGATAGATCCTTATGTCAGTTCTTTCTTTATATCTGTCAACAGTATTTAAAAGATAAGATTTATAACGTAAATATTTTTGTCGCCAATTTCCTTGCATTAATTATAATTTTATATTAATCAAAAATTTCATGAACGGTGCAAACTCTTGGTCGGTTTCTACTGAACCAAGAGATACACTTTTAAAGATCTTCCTGCTTTCTAGGTTTGTGAGGAATTGCTGGATAGAGAACTCATCCAGACTTCTTCCTTCTAAGTTAACATTCTCAGCATTGTAATTTATCTTTACTAAATAGAACTCCTGACTTTCGGGAAGACTTTTTGTTATACCTGAATGACTGTCTGGAGCCTTAGTGTGGTCTTTTGAAAACTCACTAAAAATACTTAACAGTTCTTGATTGTTCTCAAATTCTTTTTCAAAATTTTTTGTTGCTTCAAGGACCGCGACTTTTTGTTTAATCTCATCATTTAAGTCGGTATTTTGGGCATCTAACCAAAATCGCGACATGAAAGCGATCATGACGATTATTTCAGTGACGATAACAACAACCCTGAAGGTTGAGAGTGCCCATACGAGTATCCTTCCTGAAGTTGTTGCCGTGAAGCCCTCTCTTGGAATAAGGTTGATCGTGTTTTTGCGTTTCTTTTTTGCCATGGACAGTTGCCACAAAAATTCTTTAACCAATAAAGATATAGGTTTTTATGGATAGTTTCAATATATCATAACTGAAATAGTGAAAGAAGAGTTTCTGCCTATGTTGATAGACTTTGTAACTGGGCACCTTTGTTCTAGCCAGCAATGGAATAAATAATAGCGTTTCTTCAGAAAGACCGAGATCAGATGTTTTTATTACTTATCTTTTTTTGAGGAAGAACTTTTGATTACTGACAATCTGCTCTTTAATCTGGCGGCTTTGTTTTTGTGGATCAGATTTTTCTGTTCCGCCTTGTCTATTAGTGACATTGCTTTTTTTATAGCCTCTTTGGTTTTTTTATTCTTAGCCTCTCTGATGGCCACTTCATACCTTGCAGAGAAGGTTTTATTTACTTCCTGCTTTCTTTTTGATGACCTGAGCGCTCTTTTAGCAGTTTTGGTTATTGGCATATCTTGTTTTACAAATGCTACCTTGCGATTATAGTTTATCGGGACTAAAATCTCAAATAAGAAGGCTCTTTTGTTGTTGTATTTTTTCTGAACGGAGTTTATATTTTGGGGAATGTTGATTTCCTCTGTTATACTTTCCGAGATATTTTTTATTTTTTTCATATGACTAATTTAATTCGAAAAGGTAAAAAGATTTTTACTTCACCGCAGACTTCGATACTCTCAGCGGCGACGGTAATAATGTTTATGATAGTTGTCTCAAGAGTTTTGGGGCTTGTGCGTCAAAGGATTTTGGCTCATTTTTTCCTGCCATCTGAGCTTTCTTTGTTTTTTGCAGCCTTCAGATTACCAGACACAATTTTTGAAGTTTTGGTTTTTGGCACTTTTTCATCTGCTTTTATTCCTGTGTTTTCAAAGCTCGTAGATAAAAAAAGAAAAGATGCCTGGGATCTTGCGGGCACAATTAGCACGATTGGTTTTTCTGCATTCATCTTAGTGGCAATAATAGTAAGTGTTTTTGCCGATGATCTATATGGTCTTCTTGCTGCGGGTTATACAGACATTGAAAGAGATACTGTTGTTCAGCTGACAAAAATACTTTTTGCCGCACAAGGGTTTTTCGTTCTAAGTTATGTTTTGACTGGAGTGCTTGAATCTTTAAGAAGATTTTTAGTGCCGGCACTCGCTCCGCTTTTTTATAATCTGGGAATTATTTTAGGGACTATCTTTCTATCTCCAAGATTAGGTTTGGTTGGTCCAACAGTTGGAGTTTTTATTGGAGCAAGCTTGCATTTTTTGATCCAGTTGCCGCTTGCAGTGAAGTTGGGTTACAGAGTTAAACTAAACTTGAAAATAAACGATCATGTAAAAAAGATTGGAAAATTGGCAATGCCAAGGATAATTGAGCTAGTGTTCGTTCAGGCTGTAAAGTCGGTTGAGCTTTATCTTTCGTCCTTTATTTCTACTGCAAGCTATGCATATTATTATTTTGGTAATACTATCCAACTTCTACCTGTGGGTCTTTTTGGCACTTCAATAGCCAAAGCTGCATTGCCAACTCTCTCAAAACAATCAGACGATCTCGGAAAATTCAGGAGATCTTTATGGAGTTCACTTTATCAGGTGGTTTTTATGGTAGCCCCTCTTGCTACTATTTTAATAGTATTAAGGATCCCTATTGTAAGGCTTGTTTTTGGTACGGAGATCTTTGATTGGGAAAGTACTGTACGAACAGGTCAGGTAGTTTCTGCTTTTGCCTTGGGGGTCGTTTTTCAGGCGTCTATCTCTCTTTTGGCCAGAGCTTTTTATGCCTTGCATGAGACAAAAACGCCTGTTTTAGTATCTATATTTTCAATGGTATTGATAGTGGTCCTGAACTTCGTTTTCATTAGAAGTCTAAACCTTCCCGTATGGGGATTAGCAGTTTCCTATTCTTTGGGGAGTATGCTGCAAGCTATAACACTTTATCTTCTTTTGGCCAAAAGAACAAAAGTTGAATCTATAATTCAATTATCGGTGCCGTTTTTGAAGCACCTTTTAGCTTCAATCTCCTCAGGAGTTGTGATGTATGTGCTTATGAAGTTTTTTGACAGATCCGTTTGGGTGAAAAGACTGTCTTTTCTGGGTAGAATTGAGGCATCCAAAACGATAAATTTTGAACGTTTTGTATTAGACACAAGATTTACTCTAAATTTACTTTTCTTAACGATTGTAGTATCTGCCATTGGCGGAGCTGTATATATTTTGGTATCTATGTTTTTAAAAACAAAAGAAGTGTGGATCTTTTTCAATCTGGTCAAAAGAACTTTTATTAAAAGAAAAGTAGCTGAAGTTCCTGAAGGTGAGTCAGAGTCTGTAATTCCTCCACAAACAGATACACAAAATTAATTATTAGCACTTGACAGATTCGAGTGCTAGGTGGTATAAAATACATTAATTAGACAGGTAATAAAGGTGTAGTTTATTTTTTAAGAGATAGTTAATTTGCTCTTGCTGATACTGGTTTTTAAAAATAAGAAAAATATGGAGGGCATCTCTACAAGACAAACACAAATCCTAAAAGCGATAATTGAGGAATATATCGAGACGGCAATTCCCATTGGTTCTGAAACAATTGAAAAAAAGTATAATTTGGGCGTTTCCCCGGCAACAATAAGAAATGATATGGTGTCACTTACTGAGCAAGGTTTTCTGCAAAAGCCACA
>JAFGPD010000043.1 GCA_016926185.1 Candidatus Woesebacteria bacterium
ATCCTCTTGGAGCAAAAAGAATAATGATCGATCCAATATCCGCTATAATATTAAAAATGAACAAGGAAACATTGGAGCTAATAACAGATCTACATCTGCACAATGAACGTCAGGGACCGGGTAGTGATGAAACTTTCAGTCGGGCACTTACGCTCTCCGGCATCGATAGAAAAGCAAAATTGGAAATTGCCGATATTGGGTGCGGAACAGGTTCTGCAAGTATCGCCTTGGCAAAGGCTACAAATGCTTCAATTACTGCAGTCGATATCATACCGGAATTCCTTGAAAAATTGGAAGAGAGAGCTACTGAAGAAGGTGTTATTGAAAGTATCAAAACCGTCAATGCAGATATGTTCGAACTGCCTTTTGAGAAAAATCAGTTTGATGTCATCTGGTCGGAAGGAGCGATCTATAACATCGGGTTCTCCAAGGGTATCAAAACATGGAAAAAATTCCTTAAACCAGACGGGGTGTTAGTTGTATCTGAGATAACCTGGCTTACCTCAGATATCCCTGAAGGTCTGCAAAAATACTGGAAAAGTGAATATCCCGAGATCGCTTCCGCATCAGCAAAATTCAAACAGCTTGAGGAAAATGACTACACACCTATCGGCTACTTTGTGTTGAGCCCTGATTGCTGGCTTGAAAATTACTACGAACCACTAAAAGCCGGTTTTGCTGATTTTTTTGAGCGTAATAAAAACAATAAACTTACAAAAAAAATAATTGAAGCACACGAAAAAGAAATTGCACTCTACGAAAAATACCAGAATCACTTCAGCTATGGCTGCTACATTGCAAGAAAAAGAGTTGTGTAAATAGACTATGGGGAATAAGAAAAAGGATAAGATCAAGTGGCAGTCGGTTAAGATTAAATATCCGAAGAAGCTGTATCTTTACGCTGTCTGGACAAAGAATGAATCTTTAATGCCCTACTTCATGAGCGTGTTACACAAAAGTTATATATCTATGATCAAAGATGCAGAAGAAAAGATCGATTACTACGCCAAAAATCTAGAAGATATCGAATACGTTTCCAGTGCTATTTTGGTAATTACCTTAAGCTACGTCAAAGATCATCCTCTCAAAAAAAGCTTCTGGAAGGCTGACCCGGAAGTAAAATTCGATCTCTTCAAACGACTTTTGCAATTTATATACGCAATTGACAAACCTGATCTCTACAATGTATGTGTTACTCCCTTTTTCTATGGAGAAAAAGATAAAGCTCCTGAGCTTAAGTTCGGAGCTGCTTTTGCGTATCTTAGATCACATGAGCGCGAGATCGATACAATTATGAAAGCGTCCAACTTCCCCGTAACACCGAAAGCGAAAAACTGCTCTATTTATAATATCGATGAGGTTTACGGGTATGATCTTGAGACAGGAGAAAGAGTAAGTAAGGATAAGAATAATATTGATGAATTTATAAACTGAATTGTTATAAGACTTCTAGGTATCCGGCAGTCAGTATTGAACCAAAAAAATCCATCAACTTATGATCAATAGATATATTCTCTAAAAATTGGTAGAATATAGACTCCCGAGATGTAAATTACCACGGGTTCATACCCGTGTTTTTTATTGGATATCATGAATAAAAATATACGAAATATTGCAGTTATTGCCCATGTAGATCATGGGAAAACGACTCTTGTTGACGCGCTTTTAAAGCAAACTCATGTTTTCCGCGAAAACCAGGAGGAGATGAATATGAGCAGAATATTGGACAGCAACGACCTGGAGCGAGAAAAAGGTATAACAATACTTGCGAAAAACTGCTCGATAAACTACAAAGGTGTAAAAATAAATATCACCGACACCCCGGGGCACGCAGACTTTTCCGGCGAGGTTGAAAGGACTTTGAACATGTCTGACGGGGTACTTCTGATAGTAGATGCGCAGGAAGGACCAATGCCTCAGACGAGGTTTGTACTGAAAAAAGCACTTGAGCTGGATCTTAAGGTAATTGTCGTTATCAATAAGATCGACAAAAAGTACGCAAGAGCCGATTATGTTGAGAAAAAGATCGAAGAGCTTTTCCTGGAACTTGCGACCAATGACAATCAGCTGGATTACTCTTTGCTTTTTGCCATAGGCAGAAAAGGTGCAGTTTTTTCGGAAAAACCAGAAAGCATCGAAGGTGCTGGTGACGTCACACCGCTTTTGGACGCAATCATCAATGTTGTTCCCCCGCCTCATGGAGACAAAGATAAACCTTTCAAAATGTTTGTAACATCCTTTCATTACGACAGCCATATTGGAAAGATTGCGATCGGAAAAATAGATCAGGGAAAGATCAAAAAGTCAGATAAAATTGTCACAGCATCCAACCCCGACAAGAAATTCAAGGCAGAAAAGATAATGGTTCCACAAGGGTTGGAAATGACCGAGGTAGATGAGGCGGTTGCAGGCGATATCGCCGGTATCGCAGGTATACCCAATATAACAATAGGAGATACGATAACAGATCCTTCTGAACCTTCGTCGCTTGGCACTCTTTCAATAGGTGAGCCAACTTTACATATAACTATTGGTCCCAATACTTCCCCTCTTTCCGGCCAAGAAGCGCAGTATTCCACCTCAAGGCAGCTTCAACAAAGACTGGAACGAGAACTAGAGAGTGATCTGAGCCTGAGAATGGAGGTTTTACAAAGCGGAAAGATGAAAGTATCAGGCAGAGGTGAACTTCACTTGGCAATACTTCTCGAAACCCTCAGGCGGGAAGGTTACGAGATGGAAGTAGGAAAACCGGAAGTTATTATAAAGCAGGTAGACGGCAAAAAGCTCGAACCGGTCGAGGAAATAAACATCATTGTTCCCAATGATCATATTGGCGTAATAAGTCAGGAGTTGGGTAAAAGATATGCCAACCTGCAGAAAATGAACCCCATCAATGCCGAAGAAACTGAATTTATCTATCAGGTTCCGACACGCGCAATATTGGGATTAAAGAGTCTTCTTCTAACACAGACGAAAGGGACCGTACTTTTCAGCTCTCAGCTATCCGGATACGAACCAATAGGAAAATCTTTGCCAAAATTGAGAAAAGGAGTTCTGATATCTTCTCAAACCGGTGAAGTACTGGCCTACGGACTATCTGGTGCACAAAAGCGCGGAATTACTTTTGTGAATCCAACGCAAAAAGTGTATGAAGGAATGATCGTGGGGCTTAACGCAAAAGATGACGATATACGAGTAAATGTATGCAAGGGGAAACAGCTTACTAATATGCGTTCAAAATCTTCCGACGGAATAATCCAGCTAACACCTCCTACAATTCTTAGCATCGAGCAGTCATTGGACTTTTTGGAAGCAGATGAGCTTCTGGAGATAACACCTCAATCTCTTAGGCTGAGGAAGAAATATTTAACCGAGATAGAAAGTAAAAGGAACAAACGTCTGGAAAGCAGGATTGCACAGTCACAACAATAAAATAATTTCAGATATCTTAAAACATTCATACAGACCGATTTATAAATTTAGTATCTTTTACAGGTGTTTGACTTTGTATGTTGATTGTCCACATAATGGGTGTATGCAACCCCATGATCTGGAGATCGGCCCTATTCAGGATACTTTCGAAAAACTTTTCAAGTCTATTGGGACATATTTTCATGTAAATCCTATTTCTCCAGAAGGGGATATTACAGAAAATGACCTTTCAAAATACCCACAGGAAAAACTGAGAAACAGGCTGAACGCAACCCTTTCGCATTATGGCTTCTCCTACCTTCCGTGTTTTCTGAAAATTGTTGTGGGTAATGATTCAAAATTGGGTGGAACGCATCGCTCGGATGACATAATGATATATACAGAAGACCTTCCTGATGGCTCATTTCGAACTTATAATTTCTACAACACCAAGGGGCCGGAGCAGATGAAAGCAAGTTTTTATTATTTCAATAAGGCTGAGAAAGAAGAAACCCGGGGAATTCTGACGGATGAGGATAGATGGTATCTTCGCATCTCAACGAAGCTGGATTTTGTATATTATCTTCGCATCGAGCGGGAAAAACCTCAATAACCCACTTTAAAAGAGATAATAATATAAAGAAATCTCTACTCATCTAAATTATATTGCTCATAATTATTCCGTGTTGTTCGCCTTCTATACTCACGGCTCATTATATCAACTGAACTGGATACAAGTTTTGGTCTAAGTGTGTACGATATCATTGGAGACAAATGTCGTACTGCCACTGCTACATGTCGTGCGATATTCGCAAAGCTCGGCTCAATCTGCGTGATACCATTCTCATAATCATCTTGTAAGTCCATAGCGTCATCAATCATTCCGGCAACCCTAACCATTCTTCTAAAATCCTTATGTAAATTTCTATAGTTTGGATTGTGTCTTTCTTCGTCAGAAGTTGCTGCAAGATATACTCCACCAGTAACATTGAGGTCAACCAACCTCTCTTTAATCGCAGGTCTGATTTCTTCCTCAGCTCTTCTTTCTTCCGACAATCTGGCCCATAAACCAAGTTTTAATCTAAACAATTGCTTTCTTTTTTCTGACATGCCATCCACAACAACTTTGAGATTGTTCATAGATTCTCTGTAGGCATCATATGTATCACTCCCCATATCCCGCAACTCTCCCTCCTCAAAAAGATAGTCTAAAGCGTTACCAACTATTTCTTTACGTTTATTGGCGTTTTCACACCTATCGACTTGATCATCTGCAATACCACAAGCAGATGCGATAATTTCCATTCTTTCAATAGTCGATTCGCTTAGTTCAACCCCATTAGCATCCGCCACTAAACGGATGATTACGGGGAGCTGTTTTTCGGAAGAATAATGTTTCGGTCTCTCCATTATAATATTTAAATTTCCAATGTATATAACAAAATAAATTTACTCATAAAGTCATTCTAGTTCTAAAAGCTTCTTCCAATAATTGGCTTTTACCTAGTTGATGTCTTAATTTACTATTCCTTTTTTTGAATAATCGTCGTACCAATCCGCTTAGCTGCCACAAATCATCACTAGGTTCAATATCACCCAAACTCATTGTGTTTTTGACCCTTGCACTCAATTTATGCACACAAACAGCTCCCTTATCAAGAATTCTGATTGCAGGATTGCACCCAGCAATTTCAAGATAATGATCTTTGTAATCTTCCATTATTTCGTCAACCTCTTTTCCTGAATCTCTACTACTCTCCTGAGCCAATAAATAGAAGCTTGGTAAACTCATAATTGCATCAAAACGTCCGCCATCCAAATCATCATCTACTTTCATAGCCATTTGACAGGCATGAAGAGCTCTTAAATCATTGGCAATTACGTTCCTAGGCTCTTCTCGAGACAAATCAAATATTGAGTATTTCTCTAATAATTCATCTGTGGTTTCGCAGATCTCACCCGGAAAGTCCATTCCTGCTTTCTTCAACAGACTCTCCGTATAGGCACCTTGAATAAAAATAGCTTCAATAATTCCGCTGTCTAATTCAAGAAATCTAATTGGATCCATAGCTCCTCTATTTCGAGATAGAGAAAGAAAATCTGAAATTCCCACCCGTATCGAGTCTTTCATTTCCGGATGTCTATTGCAAAAAATATCTAATCTATCTTCTAATACTGCAAACATCTGATTCCTTAATTGCGCAAGTGGAACAAATTGAGATTGGTTTACTCCTTCTTTAAATCTTAATTCAGCAGACACACCAATATCTGCGGCTTCATTTGCTGCAATTGTAACTGTAGCTATTTCGTCTATCATTTTAGGAGCATGCACACCTTCCAAAGTAGTTTCTCGGGGGAAAGTCGTCAACAATCCCCCATAAATACCAATTGTGTATCTAGGCATTTGTGGCATTGATAAATCACAAACCTTATTTCCAATGAAGTCCAAAAAATCCATTCTTCCCTCAATATTCATATTATAGGGTATTATAACTCCAATTATCGTAAGTTATCAAATTTATAACTTTACTGATAAATCACTTCTTTTATTATAAGCAGGTCTCCTAATAATCCGGTTAAATAAATAGAACTAGTTTGTTTTATATGAACCTGTCAAAACAACTTCTTTCAAGATGTGACTTTCCATTGCAGGAAGTAGGTCATTTATTACAACTGGTATTTAACGATATCTCCCGGCTTTGTGGTCTTGCCAGATCCTATTTTTGTTCCTGGATAAACAGTTGTATTAGCTCCCAACCTGACATCATCTCCAATAACTGCACCCATCTTCCTTCTGCTGGTATCAATAAGTTTACCATTAACCTTGAATTTGATGTTTTGTTCATCGTGTCTTAAGTTTGCAATCACCGATCCGGCACCAATACTGACTTTGTTTCCGACAACACTATCGCCAACGTATGCAAGATGCTTGATCTTTGTCCCTTTTCCAATTATCGATCTGGTTATATCAACAGCATTGCCAATAACCGCTCCGTTATCAAAACTGCCAAAACCTTTCATACGGCAATTCGGACCTATCTCACAATTTTCGCCAATATAGAAATTCCCCTCAAGATAAGCGCCCGATTTGATAACTGAGTTTTGACCTAATATAAGATCTCCTTTTATTGTTGCGCCTTCTTCTATCTTTCCTTCCACTTTGCTTTCTATTGTCATAATTTTCTTTTCTGTATAATCCAAAAGGTCCCACGGATAACTGTTGGGGTACCAGCCCGACTCAACCTTAACGATCTTCACGTCATGATCCTTGGCGTATTCAGTGAGCATATCGGTTATTTCATACTCACCCCTTTCGGAAAGTTTTATCTTTTTAAAATAGTCAAAAAAAGCACTGTCAACTTTATAGCAGCCGATATTTACCAGATCCCCGACAAACTCTTTGGGTTTTTCTACTATCTTTTCAAAATGTCCTTCACTATCGGCCTTTAGGATTCCATAGTTCTGCCAGTTTTCAGTCACCTTGCCCGCAACACCTCCCGCCTCCAGTGAAGCGATCTTTTCTATCACATTTTTCTCATAAACATCGTCACCATTAAGAATTATTATCTGGCTATCACCAAATATTTCCTTTGCAGAATATGCAGCATGCGCAGTTCCTTTAAGTTTGTGCTGGTCAACATATTTGATCTCCAGTCCATGATAATTGTCTCCTATATAATCAATTATTTTTTCTTTAAGATATCCGACAACTAAAACAACCTTATCAGCCACATCTGCCAGATTGTCAAGATTTTCCTCCAAAGTGGATGTCCCCATACTTCTGACGATCGGTTTGGGAACAGTTTCTGTCAAAGGAGAAAGTCTGGTTCCCTTACCTGCCGCCATTATGATCGCTTTAGTTTTTGACATATTTTTCTAGGCAATTGAATTTGTGTCCGTTATTTTGATCCACGAATATTTTTCAAATCCAGAATATAAGTTTACCTTATTATCAATGATATCGACATATTTATAAGTTTCACCTTTTATTTTCAAGCTGTTTTCGCCGATCATTAACTTCAAATACTCAACCTTATCCCCATTTACAATTATAATATCGCTAAAATATTTTTTTAATTGATGATAATTCACTTTCGCAAGCTGAAGCTTTTCATCCCCTTGAGTGAGAATTATTTTTTTTCCATCACAACTGGCAACATGCTCAATGACGTTTTTAAAAACCGGTAGGTTTTTGGTGATCTCTATACTTTCCTGAACCAATCTCTCTTTTTCTTGCACAATATCATCACACAGCATATCAATCAACTCACCGATCCAGCCGTCTTTAAGTCCAGGTTTTCTTAATAAAGAATATGCCGACTCAACCCTTTTTTTCGGTATTGAAAGTTTGTTGGAAAGATATGTGAATAAAAGCTTTTTATACTCTGAAGTATCTATCAGAGTATCATCAAGATCCACCAATATAAGTTTATGTCTCGCATCACTTTTTGTATCAGCTGCCATCATTTATCCTTTTAAAAAACCGGCAAAATAACCTGATAAGTCACACTCAAATATTTTACCATCATTAACCAAATCTTCCTTCAGACTTTGACTAAACGATCAAAGTACTATTAATATATAAGTATGCCTCAGGAAGACGATAAAGATAAAATTGATAAGACAGAAAATAAAGAAAGCAATATTCCCGTAGCTATAGACACAGAAGAGGTTAAGTCTGCCAATAACGAAAGTCCGCAAAATAAAAAGACTGAAGCAATAGATAAGACACAAACTCAGGAATTTCATACAAATAAAATCCAGGATCCCGATAAAAAAAGCTCAGAGAAAAATTTTGCCATTGCCCTAAAGAAACCAAAAGGCAAAGTGAGACTTATAATCATTCTTGCCATAATATCTTTTATCCTTTTCTTCGCTTCATTTTTACTTTCAAAATATTTAAATAATTCTAAAAAGCAACCGGAATCTATTGCTCAACAGCCGACACCAACAATCTATTCCTTTAAAGCAACGGCAGTTTACTTAACTGGCAATGTTTCAAAAGTAGTCAATGACAGAAAAGTTGAGATAAAAGAGGGGGATGTATTGTCTGAGGGAGATCAGATCGTAACCGATGAAGACTCACGAGTCGTTTTGGAACTGGACGAAGGAACCATCATCAGACTTGGAGATAGTACAAAGATCATTCTTACACAATTGCAGTCCGGTTCAACCCAGATAGATGAAGAAACTGGAATACTTTTTGCACGGGTTGAGAAAGACGAATCGCACAAATTCATTACAATTGCCGGTGGTGTGACTGTGGAATCTCTGGGAACTGCTTTCTCGGTTGAAAAAGACGAGGAAGATGTGAACGTAAAAGTCTTTGAAAGTGAAGTTGTTATCAAAAAGCAAGAAGGGGACGAAGTCCAACTCGAGGAAGACAAAGAGTGGAGCAGGCAGGAAAATGAGATAAAAAATATTGACCAGAAAAAACTTGCAGACAGTGAATTCTATGAGTGGAGCTTAAACGAAGAGAAATTGGTAACACCAACTCCCAGCCCAACACCAAAACCACCTGTACCAACATCTACCCCTGCACCAAATTATCAAATCTCTTTGAGCGCTTCTCCAACCGATTCGGGTATTAAGTTTTCATGGACAGTTAACGGTATTGAAATACCTCAAGGTTTCAAGATAGTTAAGAATGAGAATGGCAACCCTGTTTATCCGGGAAATGACTATCAATATTTAACTGATCCCAACACCAGAAGCTACACTTGGAAAATAACGGACGGAAAAACCTGGCACTTTCGAGTATGTCAGTACCTTGGCGGAAAATGCGGGGTATATTCAAACGACGTAAAGGTAACTGCCCCGTCAGGATCTGATAAAAGCACAAAAGAAACTCCTGAGATTTCAAGTCAGGTTGATTCAATAACACTAACAACGACAAAAATAAGTGATGAAAAAGCAAAACTGACTTGGAGTGTTTCGGGAACCGTGCCTAATGGATTCAAGGTTGTCTGGTCAAAATCAACTGGCCCCACCTATCCAACAAGGGATGGTGACTGGGCACAGTGGTTAAATGGCGACAGCCGCGAGTATGAAATAGGCGCACTTCAGGCAGGAAATACTTACCACTTCAGGATCTGCGAATACCTCAGTGGTAAATGCGGCACATACTCCAATGAACAATCATTAGCTTTTTAATTCAAAACAATCTTTCAATTAATTGTCTAGACAAAGAAGAAGTAAAAACATTTTTATGTTATATTAATGCCTACATATGGAAAATAATACAAATATTAAATCTGAAAATACAGGCGACTATCAAAGCAAAATGCTTACCTTTTTTATCATTTTGTCTGTTATTCAGGCACTGGTTATCATATTTTTAATATTTAGGTCTGATAAAAGTGAAGATGCAGATCCTGAGGTTTTAAACCCGGACACATTATCTCTACAGGCATCCCCGACTCCGGGAAACTCACTCAAACCAGTGGCAACAAGACCCCTTCCAACACCCACGCCAAAACCGGTAGCAAAAACCCAAAAGTTCCCATTAGACAAAACTTATACCTTCCCCGTTACTGACCCCCAGGGTAACAAACTTGCTGATATCCAATACAAGATAATCGATTACGAATTAACCAATCAAGTTACCGTCAATAATTTCTACAAGGCCATAGTAACCGATGACAAAGAGATCTTAGTCTTCAATGTTGAACTGACCAACGACGAAGACAGAGCTGTAAATATTATGGCCGGTGATTACCTGAGGCTCACCAAAAATGGTGAGGATAAGCTTATTGCTCCTGATATAGATAGTGACCCTGTTGAAGTCAGACCGCAATCAACCAAAAATACAAAGTTAGGCTTCACTTTATTAAAAACAGATAAAGGAATAAGTGTAGAAGTCGGAGAACTCGGCGGAGATAAAGAAACAATAGAAATAAGATAATTACTCAAAAACTGCCTCATTTAAGCCTCATTTTTGGTATAATTGAAGAGTTCTGATTGTTATTGCCCGGTCGTCTAATGGTAGGACACACGGCTCTGAACCGTGGAATCGGGGTTCAAATCCCTGCTGGGCAGCAAACTGAGACTATAACCTCAAGACTACCCTCCAGAATGTCTGAAGAATAAAATTTTTAAAAATATGCCGCAAATTACTTCAGAAAATTCTCAAGAAAGACCATTTTTGCAGTTATAGTGATATTTTGGTTCGAGACCCACCATTGTCGCACAATAACCAATGTATTTAGCACCATTAATCTTTTTATTAAATCTTGAGATACAAAAGGCATAAATAACTATTTACTCAAAACAATATCTCGTATTTTCTTAAGTTCAATCTTAAGCTTTTCTTCTCTGTCCGTAGTAATTGTTTCTGCACTCTTATGAGTGTAGTAATAGGATATATAATCTTGACCACTACCCCCTGCTTGAGCTAATTCAATTCCCATCAGTAATCTATCTTTTTCTCTTGGCAGCATCTCGCCAAACTCTGAAACTAACATATCTGCAGATTTACTTACGGCGACCATTGCGGCTTCAAAATTTTCCCTAAACAATCTATTAATAAAAGTGGAAACCACATTCGTCGCACTAAAGTATCTCTGCAAAACCGTCTCAATGGGATAATCAAATTGTTCTGATAAAACTTGATTATCTCTAATTAGAAACGGGAAAAAATCAACAAAGTATACTTGCTCGTCACCCATGAAATTACCTGGATTTGAATCCATTCCAAATCTGTCAAAGCTCATTCCCTGAAGTATTTCTACAATACTAATAACACTTTCACAATGATTGGCACCTAAATACTCCTGGTCAAAAGTAATAATCCCGTCAGAAAAGGTCACAATAGTGTCTGGAACTCTTAATCCAGAATCCTCAAGCCAGACTTGATACTGTTCCATTTCACTACCTATTTTGTCAAATAAATATTGGGAACCCTCAACTTTTTTTAGTATCCTACCACTCCTAATTTCAGTTTCTGCTCTCATAATAAACTTTGAGGAATAATATAATGATTACTATCTCGGAGGTAGGCAATCTTTCCCTTTTCAGTCCTCAACATGGCAGCTCTAAGTCTATACCTGCGACCGAACTGTTCACCACTATCATCTCCCATCCCTTGATGCATCCATGAGAGGCTAACTGCAGGTATCCTTTCTGCACCTATATCAAGATACCAATATTTTGGGAAATTATATGATGCTTGTGAATCAATTATTTCACACTCCATATCAACCTCTTCCTGAGACCAATCACTATTTGCCACTTCGAAAAAATTACCTACCACATTATAGTCATAATCTGTGTTCAGACATTGTAAACTTACGGAAACCCCTTGAGGATCCACAAATCTGTTCCTTTTTTTAGCAAGGTACCAACCTGCCAAATCAGAAACATCGAATCTTCGTGAATATTTAGCTGCATACTTAACATCCTTCCCCTGCTCTCCAGAGCTTAAGTATCCATACTGATGCAATCCTTTACTTACCAAATCAATCAATATTTCTCTGGAAGCAAAATCTGTCCACATTACAAGATCGATATCTGAATCCACTCCTTCCAACCCCACTCTGTGCGAGCCGAAAATACCTAATTTATATTCAAGACCTTCTTGACCCAAAGCTGATTGCGTTATATCTAAAACGTCTTTTGCATGTATTGAAACTCTCTCGTCCTGGTAACTACTAGAAGAAAGGAAATGTACATTTTGATTATCAACTAAGTAAAGATAAGGTTTCCCGTATACTTGAACCAATTGCTCCGGACTCACAATGGAAAAGCTATTATCAACTCGTTCGTGAATTAGAGGATCTTTTCTATATGATCCACTTTCATATCTACAATTCCTATCACCATTTCTATCTGCTACATAGCTTCGATTAACAGGTAACAGTTGGGTCTCACCTAAATATAATCGGTAATTTCCCATCTGATGATAATAGTTTCCGTTAGCTGCTCTTAACGTTGTAAATTCGGGGCAACCTGCTTTTTCATATTCAATCATCTTCGATCACTAAGCCTTCTGATATGGGCAGAAAAGTTTCATAATTTTCGCTCTTGAAAAAGGCAGTATATATCTCATTACCTCCAATGCACTCTGCATTTGCTGGAGACAGGTGAAGAAAAATAAGTTTTCTGACTGAGGTGCCTTTAAATAAATCTAAAACATCCCAACCAGACAGGTGGTATTTTGAGTGCCTATTGTAGTGTAGATCATTTATATTTACTGCAACAATGTCGCACTTTCGATAAAATTTTTTAAGATATTCTTGTTTTTCAACTATTTGTCTGAATTCACCCTTAACTTCTTCTGGAGGATAGACACCTTCATTCGTTTCTATTTTAATTGAGTATCCAGTGTCGCTTACGTGCCCAAAAATATTTTTCTTGTGCTTGATTTTAAAACCAAATGTCTCTTTGGCCGAATGGACAAGTGGTACAAACTCAATCTTGTGTTTTCCAAGCAAAGTTTTAAATATTCCCTTACCCTCACTAAGAAGAACTAATGTAGTATTCTTGCTTTTCCTCACCATTTCCTGATGATAATCAGACAGTTCGTCTTCGAATGCCAACTTTGATATAAAAAATTGTCTCTTAGTGACTTTGTCTCTTAATAATTTTTCAATTATTACGGACAGAGATGCAATGTGGTCAGTATGTGAATGTGTAATTATAACTGCTATGGCATTCATCAAATTTAGACCTGTTTTTGAAAATCTTGAATAAAAGTCAACTCCGGGATCGACGATGATCAAATCACCATGAAGGTCAATAACAAAGCCGTTGAAATACCATTTATCACTACTGTTTTCGAGTGAATTATTATGAACTAGTGGCGGGACTACAACACGAAAACCTTCATCTTGTTTTTTAACCAACCCCCCTTTTTTAACAACCTCTTTCATATTGTCTTTTCTCAGCCTAATTTCTTTTGATCTTTTAATTAGTTGTTTTTTATTCATATTTTAATTCTATATCCAGCAGCCTATCTAGATGGTTCAAAATTGCACAATAAGTATCTTCTATACTGTTATTATTATCTATTAGTTGAAACTTCTCATTGGGATAATAATTCACGTTCTTTAGTCCTTTTTTACTCAGTTTTCTTTTAAAGTGTGTCTTAGAATTGTCACCTCTTTCCATTGCTTTCTCTGGTTTCACTGTAAGTATCACACCACCAATGACTCGCTTGTTATTATGAAGCCCATCCGTATCTATCTGGACACCATCTATAACTATATTTACACCCGTTTCTTGATAAGAATTAATAATAAAGTCGACCATGTTTTTAAAAAGATTAGAAGCACTGTCTCCATCAAAATTTTCCAAATCGTCAACAATTAAATCATTTCTGAAATATCTTATAATTTTACTCGCCAACCCTAAATTAATTGATTGGTAAAACTTAATATCTTTTAATAACCTTAGAGTAATAGTAGTTTTTCCAGAAGAATTATTGCCTGTTACTACAAATATGACAGCTTTTCCTCCTTTATTAATTGAGTCAATCTTCTCGTTTATTTCGGAAATTCTGTCCATAGTATGATTATAGCATATTATAGGATATGGCTCAAAAAGCTCATTTCCCATTGGAAATAATGAATAAATATTATCGCAAGAAAGATGGAATTGAAACAATATTAAACTATATTGGAAATCAAGATTAAGATCACTACTTTTTTATACTCTGTTAAGTGTCTCATTTGTCTCACTTCGACTACGCTCAGTGCAGGCATTTAGCTTCGGGGTGATACACCATTCTTAAGTGGTTATGGAATCGAAAGGTCCGAAACCCGCCTGCTCAGCAATCCTTCGCCAAGGCTACGGAATTGCAGCCCTTGCACCATGTTTTACTGCTACATACTACA
>JAFGPD010000044.1 GCA_016926185.1 Candidatus Woesebacteria bacterium
ATATAGTCAAGTAGCACTTGAAAATTGGCCACGAATAGAAATGCTCTTCACATTTGATCTGTCTTTAACCTGAACCAATTTTCCATAAAAAATTGGTAGAGCAGGCTAAATCAAAAAGACAAATCAAATTTAGGTTAGTCAATAAGTACCACTCTTGTCAAGAGTGTATTTATTAAAGACATTAAAAACGCATGTTAGTTCTTGCTTTAAGGGTCGGGAGGAGTGTAGGGCAGGCGCTCTTCCCGTACCTTAAGGTCAGAACCATGCGTTTTTTTTATTTCAATTTATTCCCTCTCTTTGTGAAAGAGAGGGAGGGGTGAGTTATTCCTTATTTAAATGTTTCAGAATGTCTTCCAATACTTCATTAGTCTTATCCAGAACTTGATTATTCCAATACCTAATAACTTTAATTTCTAACGCATTCAGATAATTAGTTCTGATCTTGTCTTGCTTTCTTTTTATGGTTTTATTGTGTTGACCACCATCTATTTCTATTGCCAATTTCTTTTTTGGACAATAAAAGTCCAATATGTATTTCCCAACGCTGTATTGCCTTGTAAAACGATTCCCTTTCAGACGTCTATTGCGTAAATGGTGCCACAATTTACACTCAGCTTTGGTTTGGTTTCTGCGCAGATCTCTTCTTGAGTTTTTCAGATTTTTATCGTTATAAAGATGGTCCATCGATTTATTCTAACACCCCCTTACCCCCCCTCTTAGTCTAAGAGGGGGAGCGGTTATGATTAAAGTTTGTCTGATTTGTTGACATTTATCAAAAACAGTCCTATAATACTTCCTAGTTAATAATTCTCCTGCCTTAATCAGAAATTATGAACAACAAAGTCACATATATAGTTTTAGGTGTATTAGCCGTTGCGGCTTCATTTTTGTATTTCCCGAAAGTATTTGCACAAGATGAGGGGTCAGCTGAATGTATCAGAACTGATCTTAAGGGAGATCTTTATGATACGGGAACAGAACCTATTCAAGGTAAAGTAACCAACATTTCGGGCTCGGAGGATTGTCCCAGCACTGCTTACTTGCATGTTTTCGGAACAGACGAAAAACCTCATAGTGAAAACTGGCTGACATCGCAGCAACATGTATCAAGCTTTGAGATCAATGTGCCCATTGGCACTGTCGATATGGAATTTGATTCCAAGGACATTGATGATACCCAATACTGTTATTATCAGGCAGATCTGACCAGGGTCGGTGAGGTCAGGCTTTATCCAACTTATCCTGATGGTCCCGCATATTTTGGTGATGATATGATCGATTATACGATATTGGATGGTTCCAAACCCGGTTGTTTTCCTACACCCACCCCTACGGTGACACCAACACCAACTGTCACTCCTACACCGACAGCCACGCCAACACCAACTGCTACACCTACACCTCATGATGACGACAATGAACCACGCTGTACAGGTCTTTCAGCCAGTCCGGATGACGGAACAGCTCCTTTGACAGTCAGGTTCACTGCAAGCGGATATGATCCAAATGGGCCTATCAAAGAATATGAATTTGATTTTGGGGATGCATCCGACGGTCAGCCTCAAATTTGGAAGCAGGAAGAATCTGAAGCCTCTCACAGATATCAATATGAGGGAAGCTACATTGCCAGTGTAAAAGTAAAAGATCAGGGCGGTCAGTGGAGAGGTGGGAATGATGAGTGTAGATTGGAGATCGATGTTAATGACGAGCCAAAAGTATTAGCTGCTTCCACGTCCACCGAGTTACCAAAAACAGGAGTTTCTGCGCTTTTGGGTGCAGGTCTTCTGGCACTTGGTACTGCCGGCAAGATCCTTCGAAAGCGCTTCAAAACAGTTTAATATTGATAGTCGTTTAATAGGCACTATTGATTATAATTGAGTAATATTTGTATATTATCTTTTGTTGCTAAATACTAACTACTAAATATTAAATTCTAACTAATATGAGACCAAGCGGAGTTATTTACAAAGCCGGAAGATCAAAAGAACACGGAGAGTACAAACTCTCTTTTTCTGCTGGTAAGAAGTTTATGTACTTTTTGGGAAGAAGTGTTGGAGCTGGCTTTATCGGTTTTGCTGTCATCTCACTGATATTTGCCTTTGCGCCAATCATCAAAGAGGAGCTGGTCTATCAGTGGAATTATGGAATATTAACCGAGGAGAAAGATGTCGCCTACTACGATATCAATTCAGAAATTGATTTTGCGGAGGCAGACAGAATATCAGCAGTTCAAGCTGAGGCTGAAAGTTTAGGACTGGATTCCTACTTTTCCCTCTATATCCCAAAGATCGATGCCAAAAGCAAAATTGTCGCAAACGTTGATACATCGGACGAAGTGCAGTATTCGCAGGCTCTGATGGAAGGTGTGGCACATGCCAGAGGAACTTTTTTCCCGGGGCAGGGGAATAAGATATTTTTATTTTCTCATTCAACAGACAGTCCTTACAATATTTCTCGATATAACGCGGTGTTTTATTTACTGCGAAAGCTTGATACGGGGGACAGGATAGTTGTATATTTCGCGGACGAAAAGTATGAGTATGAGGTTACTGAGAAGTTCACAACAGCTGCTGATGATGTTAGCTGGCTGACACCTGACGAAGCAGGCGAGAAGCTTATCATGCAAACCTGTGATCCTCCGGGCACAACATGGCACCGTTTGTTGGTGGTAGCTGAACCGATTATTATTTGAGAAAAACAATATCAATTGATAAATGAGAGAAGCAGACAAAAACTCAAAAGAAATATTAATCGGGAGTGCCGAGTGGCAAGAATATCATGATTTTTTTGGTGGAAGGATAGCTAGAGACCAACGTTATGTAGATCAAAACAAAGCTCCTGAAATAAGATGGTTATCCTTTGAGAATATCAGAGCAAACAGGGCGTAATGCAGCAGAGATCGCGGAAGAGATTGGGGTGACACCTTCTACTTTTTCCAAAGCAGCGTGTGGGAGGGCGGGGATAAGATTACTTAATGATAAGGGCATGAGTACGACTGATAATATTCGTTCAAATCTTAAAGACTGGTATACGTACTTAGTTAATAGTGAGGAAATTTAGCAGTTACAGATATAATATTTTTTAAAGGAAAGGGATACTTTACGCTCTTTTTTGATTTCTCAAATTCATTCCAATAATGCTGTTATCATTGCTTTTTTGCCTGTCAGCTGTTGGTCGGAATCCGGATGGATTTTCGGGAAGTAGAGAGCTTTGTGATTTAATTACTCGTGTACAAATCTCATTTCCATTATGAACATAAATTCCATACTTGGGATCGATCTTTCTCCAGTTTTCAAATAGCTGAGTATTGCCATCATTTCTTCTGAGAAGAACCTCGCCGTTTTCAATTTTTGTGGGGTCTCCGGCAATCTCAACTGCTCTCATTGCATTGCGGGCTATTGGTAAATCAGGATTGAAACCTGATCTCTCGGGATTGTTGATCTTTGCACAGTCCCATCCTACTGTTCTTTCCGGTTCAGAAGTTGAAGGTACAATTGTAGCAGTTGCAGGCACAATTCCAGGAGTAGGAGATAAGATAGAGTCGATGAGTGGTGATTTGGAATCTTTTTTAGTCAAAAAATATACACCCGTTGCGGACGCTAGTGCGAGTGCACTGACGCCACCAACAATCCATCGACCTTTGCTCGGGGAGCGTCTTCGTTGTCTTGCTATGTATCTTTCTCTAGCCATAAATATATTATACTATAAGATATTTAATTAATATAGGATTTTGATAGATCAATAATTAAAAATTTGCTTGGCGAAAAAATGATGGAAAAGTAAGAAATATTGCAGATATATAAGATATTGACAACTAGGTAGTGTGAACGTACAATAACGATGTAGTTAACTTTCAGAAGAATCTTTTCTTCTTTTTCCCAAATTTGATGAAAATCTAGTTCGATTTTAATAACATGACCTTTTCTATATAATCTATTGCCCTCGGAAAGTTTACGCTTATTTATCTTGTGATCTATGGCAGCTAAAAAAACTACTTCTAAAAAAGACAGTGCAGACGAAAAATCTTCTGCCAAGGATTATGTGGGGACCCCAAACAAGGTTCGTTCTTCACAAACAGCGAAGTCTGAACGGGGTGACGGATCAGACATGGATAGTTTATCTGATTCATCAAAAGACAAAGAATTGGAAGGTCCCAAAACTGCAGGAAGTCTGGAAAAGGGAGATACTGACATAGTTGAATCAAAAAAGGATGACAAAAGATTGGTTGTTGATGAACGTGTTATACCCGATTCAGGTCTTCCTACTGAGTATGTTGAGGGAGTATTGGATATTGCAACGGAAGGCTCAGGTCTTTTAAGGCCAAAATTCGCACCGAGTGATAAAGATGTTTACATTTCTTCAAGCCAGATCAGAAGATTCAATTTAAGACTGGGGGATCTTGTTGGCGGTCAGGCTAGACGACCAAAAGAAAATGAGAGGTTTTGGGGTCTTTTGAAAGTAGAAACAGTTAACGGTACACCAATTGATGAGTTGGGTGATAGACCTGATTTTGAGGATCTTACGGCAGTTTATCCTAATGAAAAGATTAAACTGGCAACCGATGAAAAGACAATGACGACAAGAGTGATAGATTTGATCTCACCGATTGGTTTTGGTCAGAGAGGCCTAATTGTTTCAGCGCCAAAGGCGGGAAAAACTTGGCTGATGAAAGATATTATTAAGGGAGTTGCAACCAATTATCCTGAGGGTAAGGTAAAAGGGCTAGAGAGCAAGAAGGTGAAAGTAAAGAAGACCAACTCGGTTCATTTGATGGCGGTTCTGATAGGCGAGCGGCCCGAAGAAGTAACAGATATCCGCCGAAACGTTGAACAATACACGGACGGAACAGGTGATGTTGCAGCAAGTAACTTTGACGAAGCGCCCGATGCACAGACCCGTGTAGGGGAGCTGGCATTGGAGAGAGCAAAAAGACTGGTCGAGAATGGTCAGGATGTAGTGATACTTTTAGATTCGATCACAAGAATGGCAAGAGCATACAATTTGGCTCTTCCCACATCCGGCCGAACCCTGACCGGAGGATTTGATCCGATGGCGCTTTTCCCTGCGAAGAAATTCTTTGGTGCAGCAAGAAAAATTGAGGATGGTGGAAGCCTGACAATAATCGGTACATGTCTTGTTGAAACGGGGTCCCGAATGGATGATCTTATTTATGAGGAATTTAAGGGTACCGGAAATATGGAGCTTCACTTGGTCAGAAAGCTTGCAGAGAAAAGGATCTTCCCGGCAATTGACGTTAGTAGGTCTGGTACAAGACAGGAAGAACTTTTGTATGGGGAAGAGATGCTGGAAAAAATCCATACCCTTCGCAGAATGCTAGAGATGGTTAGCGATGATGAAAGAACAGAAACACTTCTTGAAAGACTTAGAAGAACAAAAAGTAACGAAGACTTCATTGACTCCCTTAACCCTGCTGATAAATAAATATCTAATATTTTTCCATTAACTCCTCGCAAATTTGTAGTAAATCTAGTAGTTACATCAATTCCATACGCATGGATTATGGGTTTATTTTATTATATATGCTAGTAACAAACCTAGCTGAGTAATTTATTTATACTATCGCTTAAATTATGATTGTTTGAAGTTGTGGTTCATATGTGATATTGTCAGTCATTGACTAGGGGATTATATTGTCATGACAGTACGTATGAACATCAACAAAAGAAAAATAAGAAGGAGCTCAATTCTATTTTTCGAAAATGTTTATGAGTTTGGTGACGAATTAGGACGGTACGTCTATAAAAACCTTCATTTGTCCTTCATTAAATTTGAGACTGTTAAAAAATCATTTGCCGCAACCTTGTATCGTCAAAGGGGAAAGCATGCAAAGCGACTGATGCATTCCGGTATGGCAGGCATAGCTGCGTTGGGTGTGATAATTGCTCCTGTTGTTGCAGAAGAGTTTCCCGGACGCTCTCCTGACCCTTGGGAGATCCCGACACCCAGCAATGTACTGTCAGCATCAACTGCACATGCAAATACCACTACCATCGTTTCTGACAAGGTCAGGGATAAGACAATAGAGTATGTGATTCAACCGGGGGACACAGTAAGCTCTATAGCACAGAAATTTGATGTAAGCATTGATACGGTACTTTGGCAAAATGGATTAAGTGAAAATGACAGTATAAAACCGGGAGAAACACTTCAGGTGCTGCCGGTCACGGGCGTTTCCCACAAAGTTAAAAAAGGTGACACCATATATTCTATAGCCAAGAAATATGACGTTGATGCTCAGCCTATCGTCAACTTTCCTTTTAATTCTTTCACTAATGACGAAACCTTTGAGCTGGCAATAGGACAAACCATAATTGTACCGGATGGAGTAGTGTCTGAGGTTAAACAGGTTTCTCCAAGGATAAGGCAGATCACCCCGAATGCTGGTACCGTTGTTGCTTCAGGTCAATTTGTATGGCCTACTAGCGGAACTATTACACAGAGATTCGTCTGGTATCATAAGGGGCTTGATATCGCCAATCGTGCAGCACCTAATATCCTGGCAGCTGACAGCGGGACTGTTATTGTTGCAGGGTGGCCTGATGGCTACGGATATGGAAATCGTGTGATCATTGATCACGGAAATGGTTACAGGACTTTGTATGCACATCTTTCAAGTATCTACGTTGTTCCCGGCCAAACGGTGAACCGTGGAAATGCAATAGGTAGAATGGGAAGTACCGGACGATCAACCGGCACACATCTTCACTTTGAGGTGATCAGAAACGGAGTATACTTTGATCCGTTATCTGTTCTTCAATGATCCAGTATCAAGGTATCATGTATCTTAGGGAAGTAGTAAAATATGAGGTAGGGATCACCAAAAACCAAATACTAAATACTAAATACTAAATACATGACTAATATTTGGGCTCGTAGGTAAACGGTATACCTTACCCTTCGCATGGGTAGATTCCGGGTTCGATTCCCGGCGAGTCCACAAGTTATCTAACAGGGTGAACATGCGACAGACGGGAGTTCGATTCTCCCACGGTCCACTTCGCAAGTATGACTTGCTCAGTGCAAGCACACTCGCTTCGTTCGGTGCAAGCACACTCGCTGGCTCGGTGCAAGCACTTACAGGTTCAAAAAAATAATTGCACATGACAAGGTCGAACCTTGTCAATAAGATGGAAGATCACTTCTTCTTTTTGTTTTTTTTCGTAGATGTTTTCTTGTCTAATTTTTTTTTGGGCTTATCCAAAAACTTTCTTCTCCCGATAAAAACTGCAGCGATCAGAAATATTAAAACAAGTTCTGGTATTCCAAGAGTCTCCATAATTATCACCTCCAAAATTATAACTATATACTTAATACAAAATACAAAATACTAGACGGTACAAAGAAATGTTATCGTTGTTACTTCTTACGCCTTTCCCTGTTGAATATTAGATCTAGTATTAGTGTAATTTCAAAGAGAAATATAAAAGGCAGCGTTAAAATGATGTTAGTTAATATCGAGTCCGGAGGCAAAAACATTACAAATATAAATGACCCCAAATAGAACCATTTACGCTTGCTGCTTATATGATGATGTTTAATGATCCCGAGCCGAAGAAGCAGCAAAAGAACAATTGGAAATTGGAAACCTGCTCCCATCAGAGCACAAGTTAGTAGGACTATGCTCAAAAGTCCGCTAATGTCCAAAATATTTCCGATACCTAAAGATATTGACCTTTCAAGAAATATCTCGATCTGCCACCTCATAATGACTGCACCGAAAGTAAATCCCATCAAAAAAAGGATCAATGAAAATGGCAGAAAACGAAGAATGGTTTTGTACTCCTTAAAATTTAAAGCCGGTTTGAGAAAATGCAGGATCTGAAATACAAAAAGTGGGAGTGCGATAACTAAACCTGTCACCACGCCGCAGCTAAATGCCAAGTTAATAAACTGGAAAGGGGAAGTGAAAACAATATTCACGCCTTCAAGAGATAGTGTTCCTACAAAGAACCTGATTATGTCTTCGTAAAATATAAACCCTGCGATAGTAGATAATGCAAAAACCACTAATGTGGTCAGGAGTCTTCTTCTTGCCTCTTTAAAGTATGGAGAGTATTTTTCGAAAAGACCGCCGAGGTCAGGAGGGTTATATGATTGTATTTTTTCCACAGCAGACTAATTTTAGCATTTAGGAAAGTATTTAGCTAAAATGATACACAAAGATATATATTGATACTTAATGATGTTTATATATGAAGATTATTTCTTCTCCTCTTTATCTTTTTTCTTATCTTCAGTATCTGATGAGGCCTTTTTAAATTCGTTCACGGCATCAGCCAAACCTTTAAAAAGCTCAGGAATCTTTTTACCGCCGAATAGTAAGATTACTACTGCAGCAATTATAAGCAGTTCTGTGGTTCCAAGTGATCTAAACATTTATTACACCTCCTTTGGGTTTACTCTTTACTTTTCTTATCACCGTCTTCAACAGCGTCGGTGAAATTCTTTTTTATATTTTTCATTTCTTTGAAGCTCTGTCCGGCGGTTTTGGCAAGGGATTTGAAGGCCTTAGCGCCAAACAATAATATCAAGATCACAGCTAAGATTATTATTTCTGTAGGGCCTAAATTTTTCAAAAATCCAAACATAATTTTAGTAAATCAAATATATATTCTAAATTATCAAAAAACAAGAGGTAAAATCCTTGTTTTTTACTCATGCAACAGAAAGCCTTCAACTCTGCTTTGAGACTATGAGTTTCGCACTTTGTCATTCCGGACTTGATCCGGAATCTATTCAAATAGTTGTATATTTAAGAGAATCTTTTATACCCCTACTTTTAGGAGTTTGTATAGATTCCCACTTTCGTGGGAATGACAGTGGTGTGCGATTATCATAACCACAAGTTTCGCACCCACGTCATTCTGGAGGTTTTAGGCCAATGGAATCTAACCCTTTTAGTATTAATCTGAGATCCTATCGCTTCGCTCCAGGATGACTTTTTTGGCTGATATTTGAAAGTGTGGAATTTGTGTCAGTGCGTAGTTTCAACTTTGCGAACGAGAGAAGTTACCACCACTGGTGATGGGAATTCACTTTCTCATTTTTGCGTAAAACCAGTCTTTTCCGTCAAAATATTCTAAGCTACTTGTCTCAGAGTTAAATCCAAAAGTTCCTGATTTTGCCCTTTTGGGTCGACTGGGCGTATCCCAGGAGTTGATACTTGGTAATCCCAGCATCAAAGATAAACCCTGCCCGATATCCATTAAAATTGCTGAATTATTTGATCTTTGCGGCATAGTAATTAAGTATCATGTATCAAGTATTAAGAATCAAGTATTAAGAATTAAGTATGACGAAAAAGGTTAGTGCTTTCAAATTAAGTAATTTTTTTCATTGGCAGTTTATACCAAATTGTACCATTCCATATTTCAATTTCTTTGGTTTGAGTATTAAAGCCGATCATTCCGACCTTTGGCTTTTTGGGTCTTCCAAAAACATTCCAGGAGGGGATTGTCTTACGGCTGGCACCAGGGTATAAGTTACCGGAATTTGCAGCCTTAACGACCTTTTGGTTTCTGCGAAATTCCGGCTCAGGAATGAAAAAGGGCGCGAAAGTGTAATTATGGAATAGGTGCTCATCAACGACTGTGAATTCGTATTTTGTGGAACCCGTAGGCTCATAACCTTCGGGAACATCTTCTGTTACGATATAAGTTCCTCTTAGCAGATCCTCAAAAAGTACCGGTGTGAACCCGGTTTTTATTACGGCACCATCCTTTACCAGATAAATTTTTATTCCGCGCAGGGGTTTATTATCATCGCCCAGTTTATCTACATACATACTGCCGGTAAGTTCTGGACTTGGTGAAGGTGAGATGCTTGCACTCAAGCTAGAAGAACGGACCAACAATGGACTGGGCGATGGGGAGACGGATGGTGAGAATGAAGGTGAGATGCTTGACGCAATTGATGGACTAACTGAAGGTGAGATCGATGCCGAAGGACTTACAGATGCACTCATAGAAGGCGACAATGATGGTGATGGTGAGACCGACGAGGAAACTGATGGACTAAGTGATGCCGATGGACTGACAGATGAGCTTACAGATGGTGAGATACTTGCACTTGGGCTTACTGATGGACTGACAGAAGGTGAAAGTGATAGTGATATTGACGGACTAAGTGATGGGCTGATCGAAGCTGACGGGGATATAGAAGGAGATACTGAGGGGCTTATTGATGCAGATGGAGATACTGATGGAGAAGCTGACGGGCTGATCGAGGCAGATAAGCTGGGTGATACGGATGGAGATATGCTCGCACTCGGGCTAATGGACGGGCTAACAGATGCACTTATGGAGGGTGAGGGTGAAGGAGAAATTGACGGTGATAAAGAGCGGGATGTTGATGGGGATATGCTTGGACTGATGGATGGGGAAATGGAAGGTGAGATACTGGCACTCGGACTGAGTGATGGGCTAACTGAAGGGCTTAATGAGAGAGAAATGGACGGACTGAGAGAGGGTGATAATGATGCAGACGGACTCACTGATGGGCTGATTGAAGGGCTGATGGATGCAGAGGGTGAGACTGATGCTGAAATTGATGGACTAATAGATGCTGAGATAGACGGACTTACAGACGGGCTGATTGAAGCGCTTGGTGAAACTGATTGAGAGATCGATTGACTAATTGAAGAACTCAATGATGGGCTGACACTTGCACTTATTGACGGACTAGCTGACGGGCTTATAGACGGGCTGACTGATGGGCTTATGCTTGCACTTATTGAAGGACTTAATGACGCGCTAATTGATGGACTGACCG